>JAFUDD010000102.1 GCA_017459315.1 Clostridia bacterium
CCGAGCGCCTTTGCCGCAAAGCCCGACAGCGCGGCGGCGGCGGCTTCATAGATCGTGTTCATACCCTTATGGTAGCCGCTTTTCGGAAAAAAGTCAATCGGAAACGTTTAGACGGGGCAGGGAGAGGGCATACTTTTTCCGAGGTGAACCGAATGAAACGACAATTCCCGTTGCTTTTTCTCCTGTTGCTGCTGCTTCTGCCGGTGCAGACGCACGGCATGACCGCTGTGTACGACGACGTTTTGCGGCTGCATATCCGCGCCAACAGCGATTCCGCTGTCGATCAGGCCGTCAAGCTCCGCGTGCGCGACGCGCTTCGTCCGCTGTTTGCAGCCAAGGACAGCTATACCGACGCCCGCGCGTTTCTGCTTGCCAACGGCGCGCTGCTGCAAAGCACCGCCGAAGCGGTGCTGCAGGAAAACGGCATGGACTACGGCGCGCAGCTGATCCTGGGCCGAGATACGTTCCCCGACCGGACGTACGACGGACAAACCTTCCCTGCGGGCGCGTATGACGCATTGATCGTCAGCCTCGGCCGCGGTGAAGGACAAAACTGGTGGTGCGTGCTGTTCCCGCCGCTGTGCATCGTTACGGAGAACGGCGAGCCGGTCGATCTGAAGGAGGTGCGGCTTGAAAGCTCGATTTTGAAATGGTTCCGACAATGGCGGGCGGACAGGAACAAGCCCATGCCCGCTGAAGAACAAAAGGAGGATGATGATCCATGCAATCCATGAAAAAACGGATCGCGCGGGGGCGGTTTTTGCTGCTCGCGCTGCTGCTGCTTTGCAGCGTCGCGCTGCCCGCCGCGGCGGATACGGTGCTGAAAAAAGGCTCTGACGGCGAGGCCGTCGTGGCTCTGCAGCGCAAGCTGCGGCAATGGGGCTATTACAACGGCCCGGTAGATGGCATCTTCGGCTCACAGACCGAGGCCGCCGTGCGCTACTTTCAACGGAAAAACGGCCTGTCCGCCGACGGCATTGTAGGCCCGAGAACCGCCGCCGCGCTCGGCCTGACGCTTTCCGACGACAGCGCCGCCGCCGTTTCCGGCACGCAGGACAAGGACGTGTATCTGCTGGCGCAATGTATCCACGGCGAAGCCCGCGGCGAGCCGTATAAAGGGCAGGTCGCCGTCGGCGCGGTGATTCTCAACCGCGTCCGTTCCAGTCAGTTTCCCAACTCGATCTCCGGCGTGATCTATCAAAAGGGCGCGTTTTCGGTTGTGTCCGACGGGCAGATCCATATGGCGCCGAATGAGTCAGCGCTCAAGGCTGCACGGGATGCGCTCAGCGGGTGGGATCCGACCGGCGGGTGTCTGTACTATTACAATCCGAAAAAGACAAGCAACGCGTGGATCCTGTCACGGCCGATCATGCTGACCATCGGCGACCATGTGTTCTGCAAGTAGGTGCGCCATGAGACGTTTTTTTCGTGGATTTGTTATTTTTTCTCTGCTGGCCGTGATTGCGGCGGGCGGGGTGCTGTACGGTGAAAAGTGCCGGGAGGCAGATCATTTATTGGACGAGCTCACGGCGCTGCGGCTGCAAAATGAGACGGACGCGGCAAGCGCGGCACGCTCGCTGTCGGATGCGCTCGGCGGGCTGCGAACGGGACTCCGAAAGCTCTCCGCTGCCGGAACACCGGACGCCACGGCACGGCTCTTTGCCGAGGTTCGTCGGTTGTCCGACCGAGCAGGCGGCGCGCTCGGCACTATGAACCTTTCGCACGTGGATGGCGCGGCGCTCGGTCAGTTTTTGACCCGCACCGGCGACTACGTGGACACGCTTTTGCGATCCGTGCAGGGCGGCACAATGCTTTCCGACACCGACACGGCACAGCTCGATGCGATCCATACACAGCTTGCGGCGGTGCAGAATGTGCTTGACGAGCGCATTTCGATCGGCGCGTTGCCGGATGAAGCCGTTTCGCCGGACGGATACTATACGGCGTCCGAGTCGGGCGGACTTCCGGCGTACCCGGCCATCGAGTACAGCGGCCTATACGGCGAAGCGTGCGAAACGGCCGAGCCGCGCGGCTTGCCGGATCGCATCGTTTCGCAGGAGGAGGCGGAACGCCTTGTTCGTGCCGCATGGCCCGATACGGATTGGCAGTTTGCCGGACGACGTGAGGGTGCCATAGCGACCTTTGATTTTATCGGGCCGTTGGGCGAAAGCGCCTCCATCACCGAACGCGGCGGCAAGCGGATCGCCTGGATGATCGAGCCGTCGGGCCGACGCAGCGGAACACCTGCGCCGGAGGAACGCTCGGCGTTTGGGGAAACAGCAAAGGCGTATCTTGCCGATGCCGGTTTCGGTGCCATGCAGCCGACGGTCATGCGCCATTATACCGGAGCGGTTGTGCTGCGGCTTTGTGCCATGCAAGACGGCGTGCTGCTCCTGTCCGACAGCGTCGATGTCTGGCTCGACCGCGACACCGGGCGCGTGATCGGCTTTGATGCCCGTGCTTATTATCAAAACCATACGCTGCGCGAGCTGCCCGCGCCGAAGCTGACGGCGGAGGAAGCAAAAAGCGCACTGTCACCCGCGCTCACGCCCGATACCGTTACGCTGTGCCTGCTGTGCCGCGGTACCGAGGAAACGCTGTGCTATGCGTGTCGCGCCGCAAAGGGCGAGCGCACCTATATCGTCTATCTCAATGCGCAGACCGGCGCCGAGGAGGAGATTCAGGAGCTCCAGACCTCCGAGGACGGCGAGGCGCTGCGCTGAATACAAGCTGCAATCCCCGCGGACTTCCGCGGGGATTTTTGCGGCGAATTGCGGGAATATGCCGATAAAGGTTGAGTATTTGGAAAAAACGTGTTAAAATAATATGAAAATCGTTTTCGACAGCCCCATTGCGGAAGGACAAGCAACATGACGTATTCCATTATCGGTGTCATTGCCGCCGGCATCCTCCTGATCATCGACCGGGAAGTGCTTTGGGCGCAGCCCGTTACGACCGTCACGCCGACGCAGCGGCTATATCGCCGCTTCCTCTACGGCGCTTTTGCGCATGACGTGACCGACGCGGTATGAAGCATTTGGGAAGCGTGCAGGCTCACCGTGATTTCGCTTGTCGATACGACCGTGCATTTTCTCGCAATGATCGCCGCGTGCCGTTGACCGAGGATGTTGCGGTCAATGCGAAAACCCTTGTGATGGTGCTCGCCGTGCGGGAATTTGAGGCGGACGTTGCGGAAAACGGCCGAATCGCCGTGGAGCTGCCTGCGCAGCATCGCTTGGCTACCTTGACGCCATTTTGATGAATCTGCGGATGCCGAAGATGGACGGTCTCGAAGAACTGCTTCGGTAACGCATACGATCGGTCGTAAAAACAGAATGGAACGGCGGCAGCAATGTCGCCGTTTTGCGAAGGGGGAAATGGGAACAAATGCGTATAAAATGGCACAGACTTTGCGCGTGGCTGCTGTGCGTGCTGCTGCTCGCTCCTGCGTTGCACGCGCTTGCAGAGGAAACGTACTATACTATCACGTTTGACGCGAACGGCGGCGCGACCAACACGTCCTCCACAAAGGTCAAGGCGGGCAATGCCATCGGCCGCCTGCCGCCAGCGGCACGGAATGGCTATACGTTCGACGGCTGGTACACCGACCGGGAGGGCGGTGCAAAGCTCACCAAAGAATGGGAGCCGACCGAGAGCACCACGGTCTACGCGCATTGGACGAAAAAGGAGACGGGCGAAACACCCTCGCCCACACCGACGCCTACACCGGATCCAACGCCGACGCCCACACCAACGCCCACACCGACGCCCACACCAACGCCGACGCCCACACCGACGCCAACAGAGACGCCGACGCCCACACCAACGCCCACACCGACGCCCACACCAACGCCGACGCCCACACCGACGCCAACAGAGACGCCGACGTCCACACCGATACCGACGCCAACAGAGACGCCGACGCCCACACCGATACCGACGCCAACAGCGACGCCGACGCCCGCACCGACGCCTGCTCCAACAGCAACGCCTACGCCGACACCTGCTCCGGCGCCAACCCCAACGCCGACCGCTGCCCCGACGGTGACGCCGACGGCAACGCCTCGTCCGGCGCAAACTGAAACCGGGAGGAGCCAAGCCGCCTCCTCGACGGTGACGCCCTCGCCGGCCGTGCGCCAAACAGCGGCAACGTCTCGGCCGACCGAAGCGCCGACGGCCGTCCCAACCGAGCTGCCGACGGAAATCCCGACCGAGCAGCCGACGGCAAGACCAACGGAGCTGCTAACCGAACCGCCGACAGAGGTGCCGTCTTCCGCACCGCCGCTTGCGACCGAGGACGAAGCGGCGGGCAAGCCGCCTTTCGAAGAAACGGAGTCGCCAGCTGAAAGCCCATCTACGTCGCAATTCGACAGCGCAAAAGACGTCACGCCGCAGCCCGACAGCGCGGAAAGCCGGGAAAGGACGACGCCGACGGCACAAAAGCCCGCGGGCGAACGAACCCTCTTGCCGATCCTGCTGATCGCGGGCGGCGTACTGCTGGTTGGTTTCATATTTTTCGTGCTTTGGAAACGAAAAAAGGATAACGGATAAAAACAAGCCGGAACGAACTTCGTTCCGGCTTGCTGTTCTATGCAGTTGTCAATCCCAGATCCGGTAAGCCATCAGGAAGTGCTGCTTCCAATAGGAGCCGGAGAGGACGGAGGAGGTGATGCGGACCTCGCCCGCGCCGTGGGCGGCGTCGATCATCTTGCCGTTGCCGAGGTAGATACCGACGTGGCCGGTGGAGGAGGACGAGCCCTTGAACACCATCACGTCGCCGCGCTTGAAGTCGCCCCAAGAGGTGATGCGCTTGTACTTCGAGCAGGTGCGCCACATGATGCTCGTCATATAGCTCTGCTTCACGCCCGCCTGGTTCAGGCACCAGTAGACGAAGCCGGAACAGTCGAACTTGTTCGGCCCCTTTGCGCCGGACACATACGGACAGCCGAGCTTGCTTTCCGCAATCGAAATGAATTTTTCCACCTTGGTCTTGGCGGTCGAAACCTTCGGCGTTGCCGTGACCTTCGGTGTGGCCGTGGCCTTGCTGCCCTTGGGTGTCGCGGTCGCTTTGCTGCCGGGCTTCGGCGTGACCTTCGGTGTGGCCGTCGGCTTCTTGGTGACCTTGGGCGTCGGGGTAGAGGGCGCGCGCTTCGCGCTTGTATCGCTCAGCTTGGCGAGCGTCTTGGAGCCGATGGCGCCGTCCACGCTCAGATTGTTCCGCTTCTGGAACAAGCGCACCGCGTCCTCGGTGATATCGTCAAAGTAGCCGGTGACCTCCGAGCTGGACAGATAACCGAGCTTGCGCAAAAGCCGCTGCGCATCCTTGACCTTGCTGCCGCTCATGCCGAGCCGCAGCGCGTACTTTAGGGCGTCCTCGGAGTGCAGCACCGCAATCGTCGCGGGGCCTAAGACGCCGTCCTTGACAAGGCCGTTCGCTTCCTGGAACGATTTGATCGCGGAGACAGTTTTGCTGTCCATCTTGCCGGATACCTTATAGTCGCTCGACAGGTAGCCGAGCTCCTGCAGGCGTTCCTGATACCCCTTGATCGCTTCGTCGCTGTCGCCGCTCTTGAACACGTTGCCGACGACGTTTTCCGCGTACAGGGCTTCGCTTGTCACGATCCCGACAAGGCCGTCCGCGCTGAGTTTGTTCGCCGTCTGGAACGCGATGACCGCCGTTTCGGTGCGGTCGCCGAAGTTGCCTGTGATATCCGATTTTTCGATATAGCCGAGCTCATACAAACGCTCCTGCACGGCCTCGACCGCGTCGCCGCTGTCGCCGTTCTGCATCACGTATTCCACGGCGCTGTCGGAGAACAGCAGCGCATACAGCGATTCATCCAGAACGCCGGTCGGCGTAAGGCCGTTGCGCGATTCAAACAGCTTCAGCGCGCTCTCCGTGACAGGCCCGAAGTATTCGGTCGGTTCGTCGGAGTCGATATAGTTCAGATCCATCAGCCGCTGCTGCACGACGGCAATCGTTTCGTCCTTATCGCCGCGCTTAAAGACTGCTCCGCCGAGGTAGGTATCCTCGGGATCAATGGTCGGCGCAGGCGTTTCGAGCGGCTGCGGCGTGGGCGGGGCGGCTGTATC
>JAFUDD010000103.1 GCA_017459315.1 Clostridia bacterium
CAAGATACCTTTTTCATACGTTCTCTCCTGTTTGTATTTTTGTAGGGGTAAATTTTGGGTAAACCTTTTCCCAACTGCATGATAACATAATCTTTACATAGATGCAAGTGGTTTTCGGAAAAAATTTGAAAACGTTTACTCATGCGTCAAATCTGTGTTTTTCAGTTGCAGAAGCGCTCTTGCTCCGGTGTGCCGCCATAGTGCTGCACGACCGAAGCGGCAAGGGCCGCGCCGCGCTTCATGCAGGCCGCAAACGGCTCGTCGTCGGCCAGTCCGAACAAAAAGCCCGCCGCATACGCGTCGCCCGCGCCGCAGGCGTCAACGAACCGCTCGACCGGCGCGGCGGGGACAAAAACCGGCGTCCTGCCGCGCTCCGTGCCGAGGCTTCCCTCACCGCCAAGCGTGACGACGGCGCCGCACCGCACTATGCCCGCAAGGTGCAAAAGCGCCGTTTCGACGTCGGCCGCGCCGGTCAGACGGAGCGCTTCGCCCTCGTTGCCCTTCCAGTAGTCACATTCGCGCAGGATCGCATCGGTCTGCTTGCCCGGCGCGTCGCAAAAGGAGCAGTCCACGGACAGGATTTTGTTGTGCTTGCGGCACAGCTCCGCTATCGGATACGACAGGCAGTAGCCGAGGAACGTATGCACGATATCGGCTTTTGCAATCGCCGTTTCGAGCGCCGCGACGTTTTCGATCAGCGGATCGCCCGCATCGAACGACGCAAAGGCGCGATCCTCCTTCGTGCTCAGCACGGCCGAAACCGGGGTTCTGCCGATGATCTGCCCGTGCTCGATCAGCCGCACATTCGCCTTTTCAAGCGCGTCCCGCACGATGCCGCCCGCGAGGTCGGGGCCGAGCAGCGTCCAAAACGACACGTCGGCGCCGAGCCGTCCGAGCTGCACCGCCGTGTTCGCGCCGCCGCCCGCCTGCATCGAAAAATGCGTGCCGAAGATTTCTTCTCCCAAGGACGGCAGGCGGTCGAGCCCGCCGAACACCAGATCGCAGCAGCTTCCCGCAATACAAAGGATGCGCTTCATCGCCATTCTCCGATCCACGGCGCATTCAGCGCCGCATACTCGTCCACAAGCGCCTTGGCCAAGGCATAGTCCCCAACAAGCGGGTGCTGCATCAGCGCCTCGCGCGCGGCGGCCTTGGACTTGGTTTGCACGGCCTCCACGGTCAGCCGTTCATACCGCTTGATCGTCTTCATCAGCGCGAGGTTCGTCTCGTCGATCTCCTCCGGCGCAAAGCGCATCGGCACCGCGCCGTCCTTGCCGATCCGGCAGGTAATCTCCAAAACGTCGTCGTCCGCCATCGCGGAAATCGCGCCGCGGTTCGGGACGCTGATCGCAAGGTCGATGCCCTTATCCTCCTGCACGCTGTCGATATAGTTGAACACGACGCCCGCATAGCCCTCGTAGATTTCCGTAACGGGTTTATTTCCGAGCAGCTGCCGGATGCCGAGTGCATCGGGATCGACCGCCGCGCCGTGCGGCACGCTGCCGCCGAGCTCGATCTGCATATAGCTGCCCTCGCGCCGGCGCATGTGCTCGCGGTAGATCGCAAGGCACGCTTCCGGCTCGGCGTCGATATCGTGCTTTTTCAGCTCTGCCATCATCGCCGTGTTGATGCGGAGGATGCTTTCGCCGCGCGTTTCGGGCGCGGACAACAGGTTATGCAGCGCGCGCTCGCGGTGGTAAAAGTAATAGAGATAGCCGTTCGGGATCGCTTTTAAGCGTCGGATCAAGTCGCGGTCGAAATACCGGAACTGGTGGAAGCCCTCGATGAAGGAATCATTTGCCAGCAGCCGCGGCAGGATATCGACGCCGCCGACCTCGACGCGGTTCGCCCACGAAAGATGGTTCAGCCCGTAAACCTTGACGACGAGATCGCTTGCGTTGACGCCGAGCGCGTTCGCCGTGTCGATCTTGATGCCGGTCGCGTTGTCACAGATGCCGATGATGTTGTCATAGCCCGCGTCATACAGCGCCTGCGTAACAAGGCCGGACGGATTCGTAAAGTTGAACACCGGGGCGGCGGGCTTGGCGTGCTCGCGGATCAGGCGCATATAGTCCAGCATGACCGGGATCGTGCGGATCGCGTACGAAAAGCCGCCCGCGCCGGTCGTTTCCTGTCCGATCACGCCGTGCGACAGCGCAATGCGCTCATCCCGCACGCGCGTTTCATCCCCGCCGGTGCGCACGGTGGTGACGACATAATCGGCGTTTCTCAGTGCTTCCACCGCGTCCGTGTGCAGCGTGACGCGCAGCTCAGCCTTTTCACGCGTGCAAAGATACTTTGCCAAGCCGCCGAAGTACCGCAGCTTGACCGGGTCGGTATCCATCACGGCGACCTCGCCGATCTCCATGCGGCGGTAGAAGCGCAGCAGCGATTCGATGAAGTAATACGTGCGGACGCTCCCGCCGCCGATCAATGTCAGCTTTTTCATACGGTCTTCAGCACCTCGATCAAGCGCCGCTTGAACGCGGTCACGTCCACGTCGGTCGCCACCATGGCGGGATGCCCCGCGCCCCAGTCGCAGTCGATCATGAGGCCTCGCGTGAATTCGCCGCGCGTTTCGATCAGAATGTTCTTGCGTTCGAGCCTGACAAGCTCCGGCCACAGCAGCGCGGCCAGCGCCAGCGGATCGTGCAGGATCGGCAGATAACCGAAGTTCACAATGAACTGCTCCATCATCATGCCGAGCCGCTCTGCGCCGGGACGCGGCGTGTTTTTGATCTCGTCCACCTCGGCACGCGTAAACTGACAGCGGTTGGTCACATCGAGTCCGACCATCGTGATATCCGCGCCGCTTTCGAACACGATGCGCGCGGCCTCCGGGTCGCAGACGATGTTCCATTCCGGGTGCGCCTTATTCACCTGCCCGCCCATCATGTAGATTTTCAGCCGCCCCGCGATATGCGGCGCTTTGGCAAGCGCGAGGCCCACGTTTGTCAGCGGCCCGATGGCGAGCAAAACGAGATCGTCGATCTCCTCCGCCTTTTGGATGATGAAGTCCGCGGCGTGGGGCAGCTTTTCCCCACGATACTCGCCGTAATCGGGCGAGCTGTTCGGGATGCGGCTTTCGTCCCACCAGCCGATCAGCGGCTTTTCCGCGCCGGTGCACACCGGTGTATCCTCCCGTCCGTAGACGCGCAGCACTTCCTTGGTGACGCCCGCGCGCCACGTGTTCGCAAGGTAGACGTTCGTGATCCCGACGATCCGGACGGACGGCGCGTTCAGCGCAAGCGCGAGCGCCAGGGCGTCGTCCACGTCGCCGCCGATGTCGGTGTCGATCAGGATATTGTAACGCTTCTGTTCCATGGCTCAGAACGTGACCGTATACCGGTCGAACGGCACGATCTCGGCTTTGAACAGGCCGGACGGGTTGTGCGTCGATTCGAGCAGGTTCATCAGCGTATTGACGACGCCGAGCGTGATCTCGTTCTCGCCCTCGACCAGATACGGGGTCAGATCCGCTTCATACGGCCGCCACAGGCAGGTCTTGACCGGTTTGCCGTTGACCGAAACGAGCAGCACATCCCGGCCGATATCGGCCGAAAGGAGCAGCTTCTTTTCAAGCAGGTCCTTTGTGATATTGACCTTAGCCGTGTAGAAGCCGGTGCCGGAATAGTAGGGATAGCCCTTTTCGTTCCAGTCCCCGAGCGTAATCTTGGTCTTGGGCTGCACGATGGTTTCGACGCCGTCCGCGGTTTCGACCGCAAAGCTGCCGATAATCTTCAAGAGGTCGGTCATGCCGTCGCTCTTTTTTGTGACGGTGAGCCGCACGGCAATCGTGTTTTCGCCCGGCACAAAGTACGGACGCATCGGCACGGTCTTGATCTCCGCGTCCAGATAGCTGCGCTCCGGCGTTTCGGTGACCGCTTTGCCGTTCACGAACAGCGTGTAGCCGCTGCCCTTGAAGCCGTCGATCATCAGCTTCAGATCGTCCGGGATATACGCCGCATGCACCTTGGTGACATACCACAGCGTGACCGGGTAGGTCGCGTCGTCGCGCTCGACCGGGAGCTGCATTTCCCACGCGCCCATGCGCATATCGAGCCAGCTCGACATGTCCGCCTTGCCTGCCGTGATCGCCGCGATATCGTCCGCGTCGGTCGCGTAGGTCATTTTCCACGCGTCGGTGTTGAGGCTGTTCGGCTTGTCGGTCGCAAATGCAAACGGGCCGTAAAGCGGGAGGACGGGCGCGGGCGCTGCCGCGGGGATCGAAACGGTTTCGCGCTCGCTGCCGGTTTGCAGCGTGATCGCGCCGTCGGTTTCGAGCCGTGCAAAGCCGGTCGCGGTGCGGGTTGCGGGATCGAACGTCTCGACGGTCATATCCGACGCGCAAACATGCGCGGCCTCCGGTTCGTCGGCAAACGAATAGAGCGCCGAGCCGAACGGCTCCAGATGCAGGCGCAGCCGCGTAAACCCGTCGCGCTGCTCGTACACCGTGACCTTTCGGATATCGCCGGTTTCGAGGTTCCACAGCTCCGGCGTATGCGCGCCCTTGAAGCGCAGCTCGCAGTCCGCCGCGAAATCGACCGGGTTGATGAGAAAGAACAGGTCTTTTCCGTCCTTGACGCGATGGAGGTAAAAGACTTCCTCGCTGTCGATCTCGATCTCCGGCGTGACGCACGCGCGAAGGAGCTGATCGAGATTTCTTAGGCCTTTTTCGGGATCGGGGTTTGCCTTGAAGCCCTCGCCCGAAGCGAACACGACCTTGCCGCCGTTGTGCCGGCGAACCGTGACCGTCTGCTCGCGGTTATCCGTTTGCAGGAACGTTTCGCGCAGCGCGACCGGATCGACGCCGAACAGGGCTTCTATCCGCGCCGCAAAGTCCTTGGCTTCGCCCTCGATGCACCGATAGGGCAGCAGCGCGTCGCCGCCGATCTTGCCGCCCGCCGCCGCGAACGCTTCGAGCGTATCGAGCGTTTTGGCCTTGATATGCGTGCAGGGCGGGAGCAGCAGCATTTCGTACCGCTCGCCTTGGATGCAGAGCTTGCCGTTTTCGATCCGCACGCGCTCGTTCAGCACGTCCTCATCGAGATAGTCGTAGTCGATATGCAGCCGCAGCATCCGATCCGCCATGTACGCAAATTCGCGCTCGATGCACTCGGAAATCTTCGTGCGGCGGTTCGGCATGTAGTTCGCCCAAATCGAATTCATCGGGTAGAGCACCGCCACCTTGGCGACGTGATCGCCGCCGGACAGCGTATAGCCGAGACGCGTCATATAGTCGTTGAACAGGCCGTACTGCTCCCACCATGTAAACTGGCAGAACATTGACGGCGGCCAGTCGCGCTTGCGCTCGCCTTCGATCGTGTAATGGAAGCCGTGCGGAATGAATTGGTTCACGCCGAGGACGTATTCCCAGTCGCCGATCCACTTCATGCGCTCCATCGTGCAATCCCAGTAGGAGCCGCCCATGGATTCGCACACAAGCCGCGCGCTGCCGTTCTGGTGCGCCGCGCTCGATGCGATCTTCAGCGCGACGTGCTCGTTTTCCATCTCCCGTGTGCCGATGCGCGGATAGAGGTGATCCACGCCGGTCATGTGGAAGTGCTGCAAATGCTTGAACAGGTTGCCGTCCACGCGGGCGTGCATCCGGAGCGATTCCTCATACAGCAGATGCCCCGTGAAGATCACGTCGTTGTCCGCGCACCAGTCCTCGATCTCCTTGAAGTAGGATTTTTCATACTGATCGGTCAGCGTGCTCCAAAAATCGTAGCGCACCTGCTCGGTGTCGCCGCCGCAGTCGAAGAACAGCTTCGGCAGGTTCTTTTTGAGGTCGTAGCCGTTGTGCTCGCGGAAGATGCGGAACATGCCGTGCGTCCACGGGATAATGAAGTTATCACGGCCCGTCTCGAAATAGTGCATGGCGGGCTCGTCGGTAAAGAAGCCCTTGACCTGCTTGCTAAAATCGCCGTCGAGGTACGCCTTGTACCGTTCATGCGTGTATTCGATGAACTTCTTGGTCGTTTCGGGGTTCAGCACGTCCGCATACCATGTGCTCTTGCGCTCGATGAAGTAGAACAGCTTCCACGGGCCCTTTGGCGCTTCCCACGTGATGACCTTGTCGAACGACAGCGACGGCATCAGATCGACGATCTCATAGTTGCCGTTTTGCATGTCCTCCAGCTTGATCGCGCAGGCATAGACCGGCTCGGACTGTTCGAGGTCGTTGTAGCGCGAATCGGTGCCCTCCATGAACGTGAAGAACTGTCCCGGCAGATCGCCGTCCACAAGCTCCAGATACACGTTCGTCATTTCGGGATGATCCTTCATCAGCGTCTGCCCGCAGGTGCCGCTCGGCCAGTTATACTCGTCGTATACCCAAACCTGCAAGCCCTCCTCCTGCGCCTTTTCGATTGTGAACTTCACGCGGTCGAGCCAGTCCTCGTTCATATAGCCGAGCTCCTCGCGCACGCCGAAGCGCGCATGAATGTAGAAGCCGGGGCAGCCCTTGGCCTTGTATTCCCTGATCTGATAGGCGATCTCGTCGTAGGACATTTCGCCGTTCCAGAACCAGAACGGCATGATGCCGAATTCCTTGCTCGGGGTTTTGAACTTGCCCTTGGAAAGGGGTTCGCCGGTGACAAGAATGTTTTCTTCCATACGTTTGTTTCCTTTACTCCATTACGATAGCCGCATACAGCGGGAGAGTCCAAAGGCGCACGGTCAGCGCGCCGTTTTCGATCCGCACGTCGGCGGGGATCGGCTTGCCGTCCAGGTCGATGACCCTTGCCCCGCTTGCCGCGGCACGGGGACGGAACCGGACCGTTACGTTTTCGATCGGCTGCACGGCGTCCTTTTGCGCGTCATAGCGGTAGTTCAAAAGATGCAGACTGCGTTTGCCGTTCGCTTCGTGGCTGTTCGCGCCGATAAACGCGGCCTCCTTGGGATGTTCGGTTTGGATCGAAAGCTGCTCGCAGCCGCGATACAGCAGCTTGAACGCGTCTGTAAACAGCCGCAGCGCGGCGCGGCGCGGGGCGGGGTTCGGGACGAGGATCACGTTCGGCAGCGCGGTCATGCGCTCCGCCCAGCCAGGCCGGTTCAAAGCGGTCAGGCCGAACAGCAGCACCTTGCCGCCGCGGCGGGCAAAGCGTTCGATCTCCTCGCATTGATTCGCCGTGAGATAATCACATTCCGGCAGGATGATCAGGTCATACTGCGTCCAGTCGTCCGCCGAAACGCGGTCGGGGCGCAGCTCGTCGTCGCCGAACATGCGCACATCGTACAGCGTCTGCTGCTCGGAAAGCCGTTGGATGATCTCCCAAAACGGCAGACGGGACGCGTTCTCGCTCTGCTCCTCGACGGACTTGTAGAACAGGATCGAATCCACATCGGTGAACTGGTCGCCGCCGCCCTTCTTGGTGACCTCACGCCAGTAGTAGCTCGGGAACGAATACGGCACCAGCACGTTTGCGCCGCTGCGCTTACCGAACAGATCGTCGTGCTCGGCTAAAAACGTCTGCACCTGCTCGGTCACGTCGCGCGGGGGCCAAAAGCCGGTTTTGATCGTGTTGCCCATCCATCCGCCGTAAGGCACGCTCATATTGCAGCCGTAGACCGACGCTTCCAGCAGCAGCAGCCGGTAGAGGTCATAGCCTTTGCCCTTGTTGAGCTGCTCCAACAGCTGCGGGATAATGCCGCCGTAGGGATTTTCCGCGACGATCACGGGCTTGTCGTTCGAGAAGCCCGCAATATAGCGATACCAATGCGGCTGCCGGAACAGCGTGTGATCCATCTCCGTGATCACGCAGTCCACGGTGTTCTCGAACGGATAGTAGACCGGCATGCAGGTGAAAAAGTTGCCGCTCATCCAAATGTCGCGGTCATACTTTTCCTTGGCATAGCGCCGCGCGTGCTCGACCAGCTCGGTAAAATGCTTCTTCACCGCGCGCATCTGGAATTCATACACGTCGCGGTATGTCCACGATTCGGTCGGGTGATCCACGCCGCAGTCGCGCAGGTACTGCCCGATATCGAACGTATCGAGATCGAAGCCCTCATACCCCTTGGGCAGCGTACCGTTTGCCTTCTTCTCCTGCAAATATGCACGGAACTGCTTGACGCAGTCCTTGCAGAAGCAGCCGCCCGCGCCCATCGACGTGATCGGCAGCTCGGCCTCGTCGAGCTGGATGCCGTATACGCCCGCGTCGATCTGCAGCTCCATGATCTTTTTGAGGTAGCCGCGCCATACGGGGTTGTTGCGGCAGGTCTGATAGCAGGTGCGCGAATGGCCCTTGACCTCGACCCAGCCCGCATGCACCGGCTCGCCGCGAAACGTGCGCGCCGCGGCCTCCTCCTGCAAAGCGGTGACGCGCTCGCCGTCGCTGTTGATGATCCCGTCCGGGTAATAGTCGGCCAGTTTTGTGCGGAACAGGCCGTCGAGCTTGCCGGAGGAAAACTCGTTGAGGCCGTAATAGGCTTCGCCCTGATCGGAGGGGCGGTCGCGCAGAACGTTGAACGCTTTCATGTGCCTGCCGTCCGCGCTGACCTCGACCGGGAATTCCCAGCCCTGCACCTCAAAGACGATGCCCATGGTCTTGATGCCGCGCTTGCTGCACTCTGCGATAAACTCGGCGTCGTTCATGTATCCGTAAAAGCGCAGGCGAGGGTCTACCTCGCCAAACGCTTCATTCTCCAGGTACGGCAGTGAGATCGAGCCGCCGCCGAGGCAGGACCAGACGAGAATCGTCGCTTGATAACGCTCCAAATCCTCGACCATCTGCATTGAGCGATACGGCAGACTCGGATGGTAGCAATGGTTGTCGTGATACCAGCCGTCGAAATATATGCCTCTTTCCACGGTTGTTTTCCCTTTCCTTTACCGGTCGTTGTACATCAGGTTGATTTCGGCCTGCAGCTGCGATTCAAGGTTTGCGTTGATCGTGGCCGCCGGAACGCCGTCACGAATGTAGTTGACAATCGTAGCGATCACGGTGCCGATGTCGTTGAGGCCCTTGTCATACTGATAGACGAGGTTCACGTCGTCGGCATAGATCATGTCGTAGTTGGCCTGCCCGATGCGGTTCGCTTCCTTCTGATCGCCGACGTTCTTCTGCATTTCATTGACGACGCGCATGAACGCCACCGCGCCCTCCGGGTTCTTTGCGCCGTTCGGGACGGCCATGCCCTGCGGATAGACGACAAGGTTCTTGCCCTCGTAATCGTTGCCGGTCGGGAACGGCACCATGCCGGTATCGAACGGGAAATCGACCGGGTATTCATGGCCGCGGATCATCGCCATGGCGCCGTTGTCGAACCAGCCCCACATATCGTTGCCGTAGATGAAGCAGTCCTTCAGCTCGATCAGGTAGTTGATCGTGTCCTGCGTCTGGACGGAGCCGAGGTTCGAAGCGACCTCGCCGGTCTTGGTGTTGATATTGAGCAGAGAGCCGCAGTTGGCATACATGAACGACAGGATCGTGTCCTCCCACGAGCCGTAAGCGACCTGGCTCAGCTCGCCGTCCACGGTCTTGGTGAGCCGCTTGCAGACATCGCGGAACGTATCCCAGTTCCACTTGCCCTGCTGGAACATCGTCGCGGGATCGTCGAGGCCCTCCAGATCGAACAGATCCTTGTTGTACATGATATAGAACGCGTAGGGCGTCAGCGGGATCGCATAGTCGCTGCCCTTCCATTGGAACGTTTCGCGGTTGACCTTATAGTAGCTGTAATCGAGATCGGTTACGTAGGGATCCAGATTCATCGCTACGCCGGACAGGATCACGCTGTACATCGTTTCGTCGTAGACCTCGAAGAGATCGGGCGCGTCGCCGGCGTTCTGCAGGGACGTGACGGTTTCGAGCATGTCGCCCCACGCGGCGTAGATGACCGTGACCTTGCCGCCGTACTTTTCTTCAAAGTACGGGATCGCCTCTAAGATCGGGTCGTATACGTCAGCCTGCTTGCGGATATCGACGGCGTACTGCTTCGGGTTGTACCAGTAGACGATGGTGATGTTCGGATTGGCGAGCGTGTCCGGCAAGCCCTCGACGTTGTCAAGGAAGCCGGCTTCCGCTCCGCCGCCCGTGATGATCTCGCCCGCAACCTCGCCGTTCTGCGGCTCGGTGCTTTCGGTCTTTTCGGGTTCGGTCTGCGCTGCCGGCGCGG
The DNA here is from genome assembly GCA_017459315.1 of Clostridia bacterium. The sequence continues at coordinate 10,123 of JAFUDD010000103.1, forward strand.
CGCCGGTCGTCGGATCGGTCGCGCCGGTGACCGGGTTGGACGGCGTGTTCGTCTGCGCGGACGGCGCGATCTCGCTTGTGCAGGCGAAAAGGCCGAAGCACATGGTCAAAGCGAGCATGAGACAAACGATTTTGGAAACGGTGTTCTTCATAGTAGTTCCTCCTGTTCTTTATATGGTGAAATGGTTTTCGCGTCTTAAATACCGGTCAGGCCGGAGTCCTCGATGCCCTCGGAGAACCGCTTTTGCAAAAATACATACAGAATGACAAGCGGCAGAATTGCGATCAACGCCGCGGCCTGAATCTGCGTGTTCGCGGTCTGAATGTTCTCAAGGCCGGTGCCCATGTTGTGCAGGTTCTCTAAATTTGCCCGGAAAGCCGCCATCGCGGTGGCCATCGTGTCCGTCGTGCGGATGTACATGGCAGGCGTATAGTAGTCGTTCCAGTTCCACACGACCGCGAGCAGCAGCACCGCGATCACGATGTTCTTCGCCGTCGGCAGGATGATCTTCAAAAACGTGCGCAGCGGCCCGCAGCCGTCGATGGCGGCGGCCTCCTGCAGCTCTCTGGGCAGGCCGGTGAAAAACTGCATGAAGATGAAAATGAAGATGCCGTTTTTGAGCCCGACGCCGAAGATCGAGGGCAGGATCGTGACCCAAGGCGTGCCGATCAGATTGATCGGGCCGATGGCTGGAAATACGTTGTGCAGCAGACTTAAAATGCCTAAAAAGTCGAAGTACCGATAGCTCGAATACAGCGAGGTCGAGATCGTCTGCGGCGGGACGATGATCGTCAAGATCACGCAGCCGAGGATCAGCGCCTTGCCGCGGAAATCAAACCGCGCCAGTCCGTAACCGACCATCATGCAGATGAACGTCGAAATAAACGCGGGCAGAATTTCGATCAGCAGGGTGTTCAGCAGCACCTTGCCGACATCCATGACCGTAAACACGATCATGAAGTTATCGAGCGTTAAGGAGCGCGGGATCCAAACGACCGAGGGGTCATAGTATTGGGAGACGGGCTTGAACGCGTTGCTGACCATGTACAGCACCGGATACAGCACGACGTAGCAAAGCCCGATCAAAAAGACGTGCCGGAGGATCGCCAAAATAATGCCGATGATGCGGTTGCGAAGGATCATGCGGTTGACCTCCGCCTGCGGGGAACGCTGCATGCTCTGACCTCCCTTCAATTCTCGATCTTGGCCGCGCGGCGCCCGATGGTGAACCACGCAAGACCCAGGAACAGCGCGATCACGAGGAAGTACATCCAAGCCATCGCGGCGCTCATGCCGAACTTCATTGTCTTGCCGAAGCCCATTTGCTGAATCGCCGCCATCATGACGTTGCCGCCCTGCTGCGCGCCGTAGGCCGTCGAAGCGTCGATCACGCAATAGACGACGTTTAAGAAGATGATCGGAAAGATCTTCGGGATCGTGATGCGCCAGAAGATATCCCATGTGCTCGCGCCCTCGATCCGCGCCGCTTCATACGCGCTCTGCGGGATCTTCTGGAGGCCGGAGATATACAGCAGGATCGGCACGCCGCAGTTCACGACCATCGAGAAGATCGCGTCGATGACCTGTGTGATCAGATTGATGAATGCCGTCGGCACGCCGCCCTGCTGCATCAGCGTCGTCATCGACACCGACGAATAGATATAGGCGTTGCCGGTGCCGGAAAGCCCCGACGAGCCGACGACCGAGCTGACCATCGAATACACGACGCCGCTCGTCATGATGATCGGCAGGAAGAAGATCGCGCGGTAGATCGTGCGGCCGCGGAAGTTCTGTACCAGCACGATGGCGATGAACAGCGACAGGATCGTGCAGATCGCAACCTGCGCAAGCATCTGGCTTGTCACCGTCCAAAGGTTCCGCAGAAAGCTGCTGTCCTCCAGCAGCAGATAGCGGAAGTTGCCGAGGCCGACCCACTTGGTTTCGAGGCCGTTCTGCCCCATCGTCACGTCGTTGAGCGTGTACCAGAAGCTCTCGACCATCGGCTTGGCGAAGAAGATCAGAA
>JAFUDD010000104.1 GCA_017459315.1 Clostridia bacterium
ACGTGATTTCTTCGGCGTACCCGAACAAGGTCTATACGTCGATGATCGAGCCTTTGAGCGAGGTTCCCGAAAAGGCGATCAAGATGGTGAACGGGCGGCGGCTCAGCCTTGCCGCGTTCTCGGTCATCCTGATCCTCGATCAAACCGCCGAGGAGCTCGGCATCAAGGATTACAGCATCTTCCGCGCGCAGGAAACGATGGACACCGACAAAATCTATAAGGAGCTTGCGGGCCTCGGGCCGTACCAGTATCTGACCTGCATCTGCCACAACCTCGGCAATCCGGACGCGACGCCCAAGGGGACGTGCTCGTTCTCGGTCACGGTGCTGCCGCGCGTGGACGGCTGGAAGACCGTCACGGCGGACGATTACGACCGCGTGAAGCACACGGTCGCCAAGCAGCTGGTCGATGATATGAGCAAATACTTCGGCGTGAACCTCCTCGACCACGTGCTCGAATGTGTCATTGAAACGCCGATGACGATTGCGCATTACACCGGCGCATGGAACGGCTGCATCTACGGCTATGCGCACACGATGCAGGATCACATCGTTGCCCGCCTGCAAACCGCGCACGAGGAGAAGTTCATCGAGGGACTGGAGTTCTCCGGCGCGCATCAGATCTCCGGCGACGGCATGGGCCCGGCGGTGACGAACGGCCGCAAGGCGGCAAAGAACGTACTGGATGATATCAAGGCAAAGAAGGAGGCGGCTGCAAAATGAAGGTGAAAGGCTTTTTGAAGGATGTCGGCGGCGCGTCGCGCGTGACGAAAGCGCGTCTGGAGGCGTTCGCCAACGCATCCGCCGTCCCCGAAAAGGTCGATCCGATCGGCAACGTCGCGCGCGAATGGCATCCCGGCCCGCTCGACCTCGTTGTGACCGAGATCCGAACCGCGTCCAAGACCGCCAAGACGATCCGCTTTGCAAAGGTCGGCGGCGGCAAGCTGCCCCCGTTCTATGCGGGCCAGTTCATTTCTCTCGCGTTTGTGATCGACGGCAAGGTGATCTGCCGCCCGTACTCGATCTCCTCCGCGCCGTTTGAAGCGCGCAGGGAGAACGGCTTTGTGGAAATCACCGTTCGCAAAAGCAAGGGCGACGGGTTCATCTGCGATTACGTCAACGATCAGTTAAAGGTCGGCGATACGCTGAAGGGCGCGATGGGGCTCGGCCAGTTCTATTGGGAACCGCTGCGCGACGCCAAGCACGTTGTTGCGTTGGCGGGCGGCGTCGGCATTACGCCGTTTGCCGCGATGGCAAAGGAGATCGCGCATGGCACGCTCGACTTTGACTTAACGATCCTTTACGGCTCGGTCAGCTCGGACGATATCATTCTGAAGGACGAGCTGGAGGCCTTGCAGGGCGAAAAGGTGCATATCGTCAACGTTCTTTCGGGCGACGAGCCGGATTGGCAGGGCGAAAAGGGCTTTTTAACCGCCGAGCTGATCCAAAAGTACAGCGCGCCGGACACGACGTATTTCATCTGCGGCCCGCAGGTCATGTATACGTTCCTTCGCAAGGAGATCGAAAAGCTGAACGTCCCGCGCCGCCGTGTGCGCTTTGAGGTGTTCGGGCAGGCGAAGGATATTTCCAAGTTCCCAGGCTACCCCGCAGAGAAGAAGGACGACACGTACACGCTGACCGTGATGCGCGGCATCCACAAGGATGAGATTCCCGCCAAGGCGAGCGAAAGCCTCGTCGTCGCGTGCGAGCGCGCGGGCATCGTGCTGCTGACGGACTGCCGAAGCGGCGAGTGCGGCTTCTGCCGGACAAAGGTGTTAAAGGGCGAATACTACGTCTGTCCCGAGGGCGACGGACGGCGTGCGGCGGATAAGGACTTCAACTATGTCCACGCCTGCGCGACCTATCCGCTGTCCGATATGACGATCAAGATTCCGATTGCATAAGGAGTTTGTATGGTTAAAGAAGTGAATCCCCGCATCCACGTCAACGAACGGGATTACCCGATCACCGACCACCGCTGCGACGATCCGGAAAAGGCGAAGCTCGTCAAAAAGCTCGCGCTGATGATCACCGACAATATCCCCCGCAAGCTGCCCGGCGGCATGAAGGAAAACCACATGGATTTCTGGATCCTCGACCGGCTGCTGACGACGGAGGAGGTCAAGTTCCTATTGAGCTTCAAAAAGCGCCGCACGGGGCTTGTCACCAAGGAGCTTGCCGAGCGCAACAACATGAGCGAGGCCGAGGCGCAGAAGATCATCGACCATCTCCTTTGGATCGGCATTTTGGAGCAGAACCGCGACAACGCCGATCAGCACATCCAGTATTGGGTGCCGAAGTGGGTCGTCGGCTCGGGCGAATACATGGTCGAGCACAAGACCCTGCCCGACGAGCATCCCGAGGTGGCGACGATGTTCAACCTCGCCCCGCAGGAGCCTTTGGAGCTGGCATCTAAGCTTGTGCCGCCGGGCGGCGCGGGCATCGGCATGCACGTGATCCCGGTCGAAAAGGCGATCGACGCGTGCCCGACCTCCGTTTCCGTCGAGCATCTTTCGCATTGGCTCAATA
>JAFUDD010000105.1 GCA_017459315.1 Clostridia bacterium
CCTGGAGAACGTTCCCCATGCGCGCGAGCGTGCCGATCGCGGCGAGCTGCTGTTCGGCACCGTCGAAACGTGGATGATGTGGAAGCTCTCCGGCGGCAAGGTGCATGTGACCGACTATTCCAACGCGTCCCGCACGCTGCTGTTCAATATCAACACGCTCGACTGGGACGATGAGATCCTGAACCTTTTGGAGATCCCGCGCTGCATGCTGCCCAAGGCGATGCCGTCGAGCGGCGTGTTCGGCTATGCGGACCCGAAGTTTTTGGGCGGCCCGATCCCGCTTGCGGGCGCGGCGGGCGATCAGCAGGCGGCGCTGTTCGGCCAGACCTGCTTTGCCCCCGGCGAAGCGAAAAACACTTACGGCACGGGCTGCTTCCTGCTGATGAACACCGGCGACAAGCCCGTATTCAGCCGCAACGGCCTCGTCACGACGATTGCATGGGGCTTGGGCGACAAGGTGACCTACGCGCTCGAAGGCTCGATCTTCGTCGCGGGCGCGGCGATCCAATGGCTGCGGGACGAGATGCGCATGATCGAATCCGCGGCGGACTCGGACTATATGGCGCGCAAGGTGCGCGACACGAACGGCTGCTACGTTGTGCCCGCGTTCACGGGCCTGGGCGCGCCGCATTGGGACGCCTACGCGCGCGGCACGATCGTCGGCCTCACGCGCGGCTGCAATAAGTACCACATCATCCGCGCTACGCTCGATTCGATTGCGTACCAGACGAACGAGGTGCTGGCCGCGATGCGTGCGGACTCCGGCATCACGCTTTCGACATTGAAGGTGGACGGCGGCGCGAGCGCGAACAACTATCTGATGCAGACGCAGGCCGACATCATCAATGCGCCGGTGGAGCGTCCGACGTGCGTGGAAACGACGGCGCTCGGCGCGGCGTACCTCGCGGGGCTTGCGGTCGGCTACTGGGCGGATAAGCTGGACGTGATCCGCAACCGCGCCATCGACCGCGCGTTCTTGCCCTCCATCGACGACGAGGAACGGCAGCAGCGCATCAAGGGATGGAACAAGGCGGTCAAGTGCGCCTATCATTGGGAGAAAGAGGAGTAAACATGTTCGATGTAGTGGTTATCGGCGCGGGCGTTGTCGGCTGCGCCATTGCAAGGGAGCTGTCCAAGTACAACATTGAGGTCGTTGTCGTCGATAAGGAGGACGACGTTTGCTGCGGCACCTCCAAGGCGAACAGCGCGATCATCCATGCGGGCTTCGACGCCGCGCACGGCTCGCTGATGGCCGAAATGAACGTCCGCGGCAGCGAAATGATGGAGCAGCTGTCCAAGGATCTCGATTTTTCCTACGACCGCTGCGGCAGCCTTGTCGTATGTCTTTCGGAGGACGATCTGCCGCGCCTGCAGGCGCTGTATGAAAACGGCGTCGCAAACGGCGTGAAGGGACTCGAGATCATCGACCGCGCCCGCCTGAAGGAGATGGAGCCGAACGCGAGCGACGAGGCCGTGGCGGCGCTGTGGGCGCCGACCGGCGCGATTGTCTGCCCGTTTGAAATGACGCTCGCGTTTGCGGAGGTCGCCGCGCTGAACGGCGCCAAGTTCCTCATGAACGCCGAGGTCATGGATATCTCCTATGAGCGCGGCGCTTACACCGTCTACACCCCGCGCGGCTGTCTCATGGCCGGGGCGGTCGTCAATGCCGCCGGCGTCAACGCCGATCTGATTTCTCGCAAGGTGGCACGGACGGAGTACAAGATCACGCCGCGCCGCGGCGACTATTACCTGCTCGATCATACCGCGCAGGGCTTTGTGAAGCATACGGTGTTCCAGCTGCCGGGCAAGTTCGGCAAGGGCGTGCTCGTCACGCCGACCGTGCACGGCAACATTCTCGTCGGGCCGACGGCCATCGACGTGGACAACCGCGAGGGCACGAACACCACGGCGGCGGGGCTTGCCGAGGTGGCGAAGAAGGCCGGGCTTTCGGTGAAGAACCTGCCGCTTCGGCAGACGATCACGAGCTTTGCGGGTCTGCGCGCACATGAAAGGGGACACGAATTCATCATCGAGGAGAGCCGTCCCGGGTTTATCGACTGCGTCGGCATCGAATCGCCGGGGCTGTCGAGTGCGCCCGCCATCGCGGAGCGCGCTGTGGCGCTGCTGCAGGCACGGTTCGAATGGGATGAGAAGCCGCATTACGTCAAAACGCGCAAGGGCATTCTCGATCCGAAGAAGCTGACCGAGGAGGAATGGAATCAGCTGATCCTCGAAAAGCCGGCTTACGGCCAGATCATCTGCCGCTGCGAAAGCGTAACGGAAGGCCAGATCCTCGACGCGATCCATCGTCCGGTTCCGGCGTATTCCATCGACGCGATCAAGCGCCGCGTCCGCGCGGGCATGGGCCGCTGTCAGGGCGGGTTCTGCTCGCCGCGCGTGATGGAGATTCTGGCGCGCGAATGGCACATGCCGCTGTGGGAGGTCGGCAAGTCCGGCCCGTTCGCCACGCTGATCACCGACGCGACCAAGGACGCCTACCGCGAAACGCCGCTGATGCCGAAGCAGGAGACCGAGGCCGAATGGCTGAAGGGGCTTTCGGGCGACGAGCCGCGCAGCGAGGAATCGCTGGAGGCGCAGCGGACGTACGTGCGGATGCACAACCGGTATCTCGACGGCAAGCTGCCGTTTGAGGAATGGGAAGCGTTCCGCCTCGAAGCCGAAAAGGAGGGCCTCAAGGTGCGCGTAAAGGAAGCGATCCGGGGCGCTTTGGAGGAGATTCAAAACGGTGCGCCGCAGGCGGAGACGCTGCGCGAATGGACCGTATATCTGCCCGCCGAGGCGGCGGAGGAAGTCAGGACGGAGGTGGAGGAAGCCCTCCGCAAG
>JAFUDD010000106.1 GCA_017459315.1 Clostridia bacterium
GACCATCCTCGAAGCCAAGACCGTCGTTTGGAACGGCCCGATGGGCGTGTTCGAGTTCCCGGCGTTCGCAGTCGGCACCAAGGCGATTGCGCAGGCCTGCGCGGATTGCAGCGGTACTACGATCGTCGGCGGCGGCGATTCCGCTTCCGCAGTCAAGAAGCTCGGCTATGCCGATAAGATCACGCATATCTCCACCGGCGGCGGCGCGTCCCTCGAGTTCCTCGAAGGCAAGGTTCTGCCCGGCGTTGCGGTCCTGAACGATAAATAAGCGGAGGAAAGAAACATGAGAAAGCCGATCATTGCAGGCAACTGGAAAATGAACATGACGCCGGACGAAGCGAATGAGCTCGTTACCGCGCTGATCCCGCTCGTGAAGGACGCCAAATGCGAAGTCGTCGTTTGCCCGCCTTACGTGGATCTTTGCACCGTCGCAAAGCTGATCGAAGGCACCAACATCAAGCTCGGCGCACAGAACGTGCATTGGGCGGAAAAGGGCGCTTTCACCGGCGAAATCTCCGCGAAGATGCTGCTGGCTCGCGGTGTGCAGTATGTCATCATCGGCCACAGCGAGCGCCGTCAGTACTTCGGCGAAACCGACGAAACCGTCAACAAGCGCGTCAAGGCGGCGTTGGCGGCGGGCCTTATTCCGATCATCTGCGTCGGCGAATCGCTTGAGCAGCGTGAAAGCGGCGTGACCAACGCCATCGTTTCCGGTCAGATCATGGCTGACCTCGACGGCCTCACCGCGGAGCAGGTGCAGGGCCTCGTCGTTGCCTATGAACCCATCTGGGCCATCGGCACCGGCAAGACCGCGACCAAGGAAGACGCCAATGCGACCATAGCCGTGATCCGCAATGCAATTGCGGATAAGTTCGGCAAGGAGACCGGCGATGCAGTCCGCATCCAGTATGGCGGCAGCATGAACCCGAAGAACGCTTCCGAGCTGATGGCAATGCCGGAGATCGACGGCGGTCTGATCGGCGGCGCGAGCCTGAAGGCTGAGGACTTCTCCAAGGTCGTCAATTATTGATTTCATAGGATATACAGCAAAGCCGGGGGACATGGCGTCTCCCGGCTGTCTGTTTCGATAGCGCCCCGTTCGTAACGAGGCATTAAAAATGTCACATGTTTTCGATAAACCGAAGCGTATCCTTTAAGTGCATCCCGTTGGAGGACTTTACCAAAATCGTATCGCCGTCATGCAGCATGGAGGGAAGAGCCTCCTGCAAAGCGGCTTGATTCGAAAACCAATAGGAGTTCGGATAGGTCGCTGCGTGCTGGGCAAGATGGCCGGTGCAGAGGAAAAGCTCAATGCCGAGCGCATGCGCAAGCGCGCCGACACGCTCATGGTAGGCGGGCGCGTCCGGGCCAAGCTCCAGCATATCGGCAAAGATGCAGACGCGGCGCGTCTTGGCTTCATGCAGCAGACGAAGCGCCGATTCCATCGAAGTCGGATTGGCATTATAGGTACCGTCGATCAGCGTAAAACGATCCGTATGCACGATATCGGCGCGACCAGCCGTCGGATGAAAAGCCGCAAGGCCTTTTTGCAGCTCCTCGTCTGTCATGCCGAGCAAGTATCCGACCGCGATTGCAGACAACGCGTTCTGTACCATAAAATCACCTGCGACGAACAGTTCCACCGGCAGGGAATGTCCGAAATACTTTGCCGTAAACGTCGTATGCTCCAAGCTGTCGGACACGATATCGACCGCGCGCACGTCGTTGTCGGCACCGATGCCGTAGCGGATCGCGCCGGGAATCGTGCGGAGCAGATCATCGTCACCGTTGACGATGACCTTGGCACCGGGACGGGCATGCTGCAGCATCTCGGTTTTGCCCTTGAAGATGCCTTCGCGCGAGCCGAAAAACTCAATATGCGCTTCCCCGATGTTTGTGAACAAACAGATCGTCGGCTGCGTCACGCGGGCGATGGCGTCGATCTCTCCGAAGTGATTCGTGCCAAGCTCCATCACGGACACTTCATGCTGCTTGCCGAGCCGCAGAACGGTGGTCGGAACACCGGTTTGATTGTTGAGATTGCCGACCGTGGCGTGCGTGGCAAAATGCTGCTCCAATACGGTCTTTACCATATCCTTCGTCGTCGTCTTGCCGACGCTGCCGGTAATGCAGACGATCGGGATATCGAACCGTTCCCGGTGCAGCTTTGCAATATCCTGATACGCTTTGACACAGCTTTTCACGCGGATATGCGGCGCATCCGTTTCGATTTCGGACAGCACAAGCGCCGCGCCCTTTTCCATGGCCTGCGGGATGAAACGGTGCCCGTCGAATACTTCGCCGCGGATCGGCACATACAGTTCGCCGGGCAGCAGGGTCCGCGTGTCAATGGTCGCGCCGGTGATAACCGTATCCAAAGAAAGCGAGGGCGCACATAACGTGCCGCCCGTCGCTTTTATCAATTCAGCTATTGTAAATTCAGCCATTGTATTTCTCCAACGACAACGAAATAATGTTCTGGCACAGCGTCGGATAGTCGATCCCGACGGCAGCGGCTTCCTGCGGGAGCAGGGAAGTAGGCGTCAATCCCGGCAGCGTATTGGCTTCGAGACAATATGCGTCACCGTTTTCCGTCAGCAGAAAATCCAAGCGTCCGTATACGGCAAGGCCGAGCGCCGAAAAGCCCTTGAAGCACAGATCCTGTATTTTATTTGTGTGGATCGGGTCCACCTCGGCAGGCGTGATTTCACGGGTGGAGCCTGCCTGATATTTGTTTTTATAATCGTAAAATCCCTCGTTCGGGATGATTTCGATTAACGGCAGTACCGTATCACCGAGCACGCCGCAGGAAAGCTCGCGCCCCTTAACATACTCTTCTACCAATATGACCGGCTCCATCGCAAACGCCGCGTCCAATGCCGCCTGCAGCTGTCCGCGTTCATGCACAATGGAAACGCCGATGGACGATCCGCCGCAGCACGGCTTAACCACACAGGGAAGCCCGATGGCTTCAAGATCAACGTTTTCGCCCTTCACAAGACGAATCCCCTTCGGACAGAGCAGCCCGGCGTCGGTGAAAATCTTCTTGGACACCCATTTGTCCATCGCATTGGCGCAGGCTTCGGAGCCGGAGCCGGTATAGCGAATGCCAAGCTCGTCAAAAAGACCCTGCAGCTTGCCGTTTTCGCCGCAATCGCCGTGCAGCGCCATATAGACGATGTCGGCCCGCTTGCAAAGCTCCGGCACGTTCTTGCCGATATATTTGTTATAGCCCTCCTTGCGGGAAGCGCGGATCGCC
>JAFUDD010000107.1 GCA_017459315.1 Clostridia bacterium
CTTGCCGATCTCGCGTCCGATGGTATTCATCGTGCTCGATGCGGCCTTGGACAGCGCCGATTTGGATTTGGAGGACTTTTTCGACGCAGCGGTTTTTTTGGCCTTCTCCTCCTTCTCCTTCTGTTTCGCTTCCTTTTCCGCCTGCTTTTCGGCGGCGATGCGCTCCTTTTCCTCGGCCTCCTTCTGCTTCTGCTCCTCCTCGGCCTTGGCCTCGTCGTTCTTCACGCCCTTGATGATCTCGTAGGCGGATTCCTTGTCCACGGCCTCCTCATAGACGCCGTACAGCTCGTCGGCCTCGATCTCGGCGGCGCGGCGGTCGTCGTCGATCATGCCCATCATGGACTGGGGCGGCAGGATCGTCGCCTGCTCGACGACGGTCGGAATGCCCTTTTCGTCGAGGAAGCTGACGAGGGCTTCGCCGGTGCCGAGCGCCTGCAAAACCTCCTCGGTCTTGAACGCAGGGTTCGCACGGAACGACGCGGCGGCGGCGCGGATCGCCTTTTGCTCGGACGGCGTATAGGCGCGTAGCGCGTGCTGGACACGGTTGCCGAGCTGTGCAAGCACCGCCTCCGGCAGATCGGAGGGCTGCTGCGTAATGAAGTAGACGCCGACGCCCTTGGAGCGGATCAGCTTCACGACCTGCTCAACCTTATCGTTGAGCGCCTTCGGCGCGTCCTTGAACAACAGGTGCGCCTCGTCGAAGAAGAACACCAACTTCGGCTTTTCGAGATCGCCGACCTCCGGCAGCTGCTCGAACAGCTCGGCCAGCAGCCAAAGCATGAATGTCGAATACAGCAGCGGAGACTGGAACAGCTTCGCGCAATGGAAGATATTGATAAAGCCGCGGCCGTCCTCGTCGGTCTTCATCCAGTCGGAAAGCTGAATGTCCGGCTCGCCGAAAAACTTTGTGCCGCCCGCGTCCTCCAGCTGCAAAAGCGCGCGTTGGATCGCGCCCGCAGACTGCTTGGACACGTTGCCGTATTCGGTCTGATACTCGGCGGCGTGCTCGGCCACATAGGACACCATCGCCCGCAGATCCTTCAGATCGGTCAGCAACCAGCCCTTGTCGTCCGCAACGCGGAACACGATGGACAAAACGCCGGTCTGCACCTCAGTCAATCCCAAAAGGCGCGACAGCAGGCTTGCGCCCATTTCGCTGACGGTTGTGCGGACGGGATGCCCGCCCTCGCCGTATACATCCCAGAATCGCACGGGAAAGCGCGTATAGGGAAAGGCGTCGGGGTCAATGCCGAGCTTGTTCAGTCGCTTATCGAGCGCGGCGCTCCGTTCGCCGGGCTTGCAGCAGCCCGACAGATCGCCCTTCACGTCCGCCAAAAACACGGGAACGCCGATGGACGAAAACGACTCCGCCATGACCTTCAGCGTGATCGTTTTGCCCGTACCGGTCGCGCCTGCGATCAGGCCGTGGCGGTTCGCCATCGACGGCAGAATGTACGCTTTGTTCTCTCCCTTGCCGACAAGGATCTTTCCGTTCTCCAGCATGGTTTTTGCTCCTCTTCAATCCATTCGAAACGGCGGATGCCAACGCTGTGGCATCCGTCGAAGGTCTGCCGCCTTAAACGGCTTATCCGGTTACGCTTTGGGCAGTTCGCTGGTGCAATGCGGGCAGCGGGTCGCTTCGTCGTGGATCTCGCCGAAGCAGTACGGGCAAAGACGCGGAGCCTTGGCGGGTTCGGGCGCGGGCTCGTCCTTCTTCTTCATGTCCTCCGCCTTCTTCTTCGCGGTGTTGACAGCCTTGACAACGAAGAAGATGCACAGCGCGACGAGCAGGAAGTAGACGATGGCAGACACGAAGCTGCCGAAGTTCAGGATCGCAGCGCCGGCTTCGGTGGCGGCCTCGACGCTCGCATACTTGTTGCCGTCGAGCGCGACGAACCATTGCGAGAAGTCCACGGTGATCAGCTTGCCGATCAGCGGCATCAGAACGTCGTTGATCAGGGACGTAACGATCGCGCCGAACGCGCCGCCGATGATCACGCCAACGGCCATGTCGAGCA
>JAFUDD010000108.1 GCA_017459315.1 Clostridia bacterium
CTTAATCAGCTCCACCAGAATCTGCGACAGGTAATTGACGAGCGCGACGACCTCGCCCTGCGTGATCGCGCCGGCGTTCACGCGGATCGCGCCGGTTTGCAGCAGCACGATCAGCCCCGCGTTCAAAAGCAGATACGTCGCGGGGTTCATCGCCGCCGAAATGCGGCCGGTAAATTCCTGCAGCCGCGTTAGGCTGTCGCTTTTGGCCAGGAATCGCGCGGTTTCATCCTCCTCCTTGCAGAATGCGCGGAGCACGCGGACGCCGTTGAGATTTTCGCGCAGCGCGCCGGTCACGCCGTCGAGCTCGGCCTGCGTTTTTTTATACAGCGGCATTGTTTTAAGCATGATCCCGAACACGACGAGCGCGAGCAGCGGGATCACGACCGCGAAGATCCACGCCGAGCGCGGATCGACGACAAACGCCATGAGCATGGCGCCGAACACGATAAACGGCGAGCGCAAAAACAGCCGCAGCGTGAGGTTTACGCCGGACTGTACCTGGTTCACATCGCTCGTCAGCCGCGTGACCATCGTGCTGGTGCCGAGCGTGTCGCGCGCAGAGAAGGACAGCGACTGGATGTGTTCCATCAAAGCGTGCTTGAGACTTGCGGAAAAGCCGACGGCGGCCTTGGCGGCAAAGTATTGCGCGGTGATCGCGCTGACAAGGCCGACGACCGCAAGGCCGACAAGCAGCGCGCCCATGCGCCAGATCTGCCCCGCGTCGCCGTTTTGGATGCCGTTGTCGATCAGCGACGCGATCACAAGCGGCACAAACAGCTCGAACGTTGCTTCGAGCAGCTTAAACAGCGGCCCCAAGATACACTCCTTTGTGTACGGGGTCAGGTATCGCAGCAGTCGTTTCATAAAGACTCCTATATATAAGAAATAAGGGACCTTCCAATATGGTAGTGTATCGGAAAATCCCTTTTCTTGCAACCGTTTTCGGGTAAATAACGGAAGATTTCCTCACAGCACCCGGTCTGTGATGCAGTCATACCAATGCACGTACAGCGTGCCGTTCACGGTGAGACGTTCGGCGCCGGGCAGCCGTTCGTGCCACAGCGGTTCGCCGGGCTTGCATTTCCAGTCGTCGCGGTTGAACCGCCGCCACAGGATCGTGCGGCCCTCGGCGTCGAGGTACTGCTCGGAAACGACGCCGTCCACGTAGGTGTAGCAGTCGATCACGCAGACCGTGTCATAGCTCTTGCCGTTGATCGAAACCGTGTACCGCCCGACGATATCGAGCAGAAACGGCTTGTCGGCGGCGGTCAGCACATCACCGGTGCGCACGATGTCGCCTTTCGGCGCAAGATTGACCTCATTGCCGACGTTGTCCGGGCCGAACCCCCAGTTGTCGGTGAATGGGTCGCCGTCCAGAAACGTATACATGCGCTTGACGCCGTCCTCCACCGCGCTTTGGGCAAGGATGCGGCAATGCGTGTCGGTCAGCTGCGCGATAAAGCGGCGCTCGACCGGGTTCTGACCGGGCAGGATGTTTTCGGGCAGGGGATCGTATTCCGTGGCGACGATCTCCACGCCCTCGACGCCGTGTACCGCGGCGCGGCCGACGACCTCCATCGTCGTGTATTCGGCGCGTTTGCGGGACGGCAGATCATAGATCGCCCAGCGGAGGCTTTCGCCGAGACGCGGGACGATGAACCAGCCCATCATTTCCTCCCACCGCACGGCAAACGGCGGCAGCTCGGACGGGGTGATCGTATAAGCAGGCAAATAAGCGGGGAACGGTTTTTCCATCGGTGTTTCTCCTTTCGGGGTATAGGGAAAGCGGCATTTGAGACGGCGGCGGGCGGCGAACAGGCGGCTTTTGACCGTGCCGAGCGGAATGTCGAGCTGCCGCGCAATTTCGGCCTGCGGCAGACGGCGCACATAGCAAAGGTACAGCAGCTGCCGATCGTGCGGGTCAAGCTCGGCAAACAGGTCGTCGAGCGGCTCCGGCTCGGCGCGTCCGTATAAGCCCACGGTCAGCGCCGCGTCCGAAAGCGTATCGAACGGAACGTCCGTGTGCCGTGCGCGGGCGCGGTAGTAGTCGATGCATTTATGCCGCGCAACCGTGAACAGCCATGCACGGAACGCGTCCTCGGCGCGTAGCGTATCGGCCTTTTGCAGCACCGTTACGCAGACGTCCTGCAAAAGATCCTCGGCGTCGGCGCGGTTGTCAACGCGGAAGCGGAAGAATCGCTCCAGCGCGGGCAGCGATGCCGCAAAAAGGGCTTCGGCGTTTTCCATGCGCTTTCCCTCCTTTCTTTTTGTCATCAAAACCGGTTTTCAATCATAAAGACGAATCGCAGAGCGAAAAGGTTCACGATCGCTGAAATTATATTTTAAGAACAGTATAGCACATTCCGCTCTTTTACTCCCTATACATCGGCAAAAAAATGTGCTATACTGCCTCTATCAATCGCACGGAGGTGCCTATGGCAACGATCGGAATTTTAGGCGCGGGCACATGGGGAACCGCTTTGGCACGGATGCTCACGGAAAACGGACATGCGGTAACGCTTTGGTCGGCGCTGCCGGAGGAGCTGGAAACGCTGCGCAAAACGCGGCGGCACCCGAAGCTGCCCGATGCCGTACTGCCTGCGGCGCTGCAGTACTCTGCGGACATAGCGCAGGCCTGCGCGGCGCAGATCGTCGTATTTGCGGTGCCGTCGGTCTTTATTCGCTCGACCGCGGCGGCGGCCAAGCCGTTTTTGCAGCCGGAGACCGTGCTCGTCAGCGTGGCAAAGGGCATTGAAAAGGACACGTTTTTCACCATGACCGAAATCCTGGAGGACGTGCTCGGCAAACGGCGCATTGTGGCGCTTTCCGGCCCGACGCATGCGGAGGAGGTCGGCGTGGGTCTGCCGACGGCCATCGTTTCGGCCAGCGACGACCGGGAAGCCGCGGCCTACGTGCAGCAGGTGTTTTCCAACGCATACTTCCGCACCTACACGAACGCGGACATTCGCGGCGTCGAGTTGTGCGGCGCGCTGAAAAACGTAATCGCTTTGGCGGCGGGCGTCGGCGACGGCATCGGCTACGGCGACAATGCCAAGGCGGCGCTCATCACGCGCGGCATGGCGGAGATCACGCGCCTCGGCACGGCTATGGGCTGCGATCCGAGAACGTTCTACGGCCTGGCGGGCGTCGGGGACCTGATTGTGACCGCGACAAGCCGCCACAGCCGCAACAACCGCTGCGGCTACCTCTTGGGCAAGGGCCTGCCCGCCGATCTGGCGGTCAAGGAGGTCGGCATGGTCGTGGAGGGGCTCAACGCGCTCCCGGCGGCGCTCGGCCTTGCGGAGCGGTACGGCGTCGAAATGCCGATCACGCGCGCGGTCGGCGAGCTCGTTTACGGCGGCGGGGACCCGAAAGCGATCGTCGGGCAGCTGATGCGGCGCGAGTATAAGAACGAATAGGAGTACCAAGAAAAGAAGAAGGCAGGGATCTGCCTTTATAGAACATGAGCCGCATGCCGTGACCGCAAGGGAACGGCATGCGGTTTTTGCATGCACGGCACAATTGCGATACGGCAGGTTCCTTTCGCGTGAAAATTTCGTGAAGTCCGTTATGCAAGCGTTTACGGTCGGTTGACAAGGTTCACGGCGGATGATATATTGTAATTGGTTGAGATTGGCATTTTCGCCAACCAAAAAG
>JAFUDD010000109.1 GCA_017459315.1 Clostridia bacterium
CGCATTACCAAGGACGAGCGCATCCGGGGGAAGAACGCATGAGTATTCTGCATCGACTGACGCGCCGAATGCTCGCCAAGAACCCGACGCGCACCTGGGTCACGATCATCGGCATCATGCTGTCGATGGCGCTGACCGTCGCCGTGCTGGAGGGCGCATACAGCGGCCTGATGTTCATGCTGAACACCGAGGGCGCGACCGATGGTTTTTATCAGCTCTATTATTACGGCCTCGACAAGGAAACCGCCGTTCGTGCCGCGACGCAGGACGCCGTGAAGGACAGCACGATGTGGGAGCTTGTCGGCTGGTCCGACGCCACCGGCGAGGGCGAGCATCGCCGCCCGCTGCTCTGCATCGACGCGCTCGGCGCCGATCCGAAGGGACTTTTATCGGTGCGGCTCACGGAGGGCCGGATGCCGGAAAACGATACCGAGCTGCTGCTGCCCGCCGACTGGTTCGCCGGGGACGGGCTGACAAGCCGGGAAATGCGCAAACGCGCACAGGCGGCCATCGGCCAATCGCTGACCCTGCCGGTCGGAAAGCGTGCGGATGCAAACGGCGATGCCCTAAATGAGCATGACTCCTATCACTTTGGGGACGGCGAAACGCTGACAAATTGCGCGGAGCGCACCTATACGGTCGTCGGCGTCTATGCCGATTTCGACCGGTTCATCGAGGGAGAGCGATACTGCTACCGTGCGCTGACCGTGGGCGAGGGCGTCGGTGAATACCGCGTGTTCGCCACGCTGAAGATGCCGCTGTTCTATCAAATCTTCCGCAAAACGCAGGTGGTGTCCGACAATGTTATCGGGCATCTCTCGATCCTGCGCTATTACGGTGCATCGGATAACGCGCTGATCGTGACGCTGTACAGCATCGCGGGCCTGCTCGTCGCGCTTGTCGCGTTCGGCTCGATCTCGCTGATCTACAATTCGTTTGCGATCTCCGTGTCCGAGCGCACGCGACAGTTCGGCATCCTGCGCTCCATCGGCGCGACGAAGAAGCAGGTTCGCGCTATGGTGCGCTACGAAGCGCTGCTGCTCGGCTTTGCGGGCATCGGACTTGGGCTTGTGCTCGGTCTTGTCGGCATCGGCGTCACGCTTTGGATCATCTCTCCGATGCTGGCACGCATGATGAGCGACGCCTCCGCCGCTGCCGGTGTACGGATGCGGCTTGTGATCAGCCCGGTCATGCTCGGCATTTCGGCGCTCGTCTGTCTTTTGACGACGCTGCTTTCGGCACGCATCCCGGCACGCCGCGCGGTGAAGATCGACCCGATCAGCGCGATCCGGCAGAGCAACGATGTTAAGCTGTCGGTGCGCGAGGTCAAAACGTCCCGCCTGACGCAGAAGCTGTTCGGCTTCGAGGGCACGATGGCGTCGAAGAACTTCAAGCGCAACCGCAAGCGCTACCGCGCCACCGTCCTGTCGCTGTTTTTAAGCATCGTGCTGTTCATCTCGGCCAGCTCGCTGACCGCCTATCTGCGCGATTCGATCAACGACATCATCGGCGATGTGAACGCCGCGGACGTGTATGCGTTCTACCATGGCGAGGAAGCGCCCGAAGTGCTGTACAGACAGCTTGCCGCGGCGAAGTCCGTCACCGAGGGCAACTATATCGTTTACGGCGGCTTTGATGCAGCGTTCCGTATGGCGGACCTTTCCGCCGATTATAAAGAACTGTATCAGCTCGACCAGAGCGAAGCCGAGGCGAATACCTATCGAACGGTTGCGTTTGTGGACGACGATACGTTCCGCAAGATCGCCGCAGAAAACGGACAGCTTGCCGACGCGTACTTCGACTATGCGCCGCAGGGCATGATCCTCAACACCTCAACCGAGCGCATCTATCGGGACGGCAAAACAGTGTATAAGACGCTCGAAACCGTCAACCCCGCCGCGTTCCCGATCCAAATGAAGGCGATGTATGCGCTTGCTGCGCCGGAAAACACGGTACCGTTCGCAGCGGACGGCATCCTGCCGACTGAGGCGCTCCGCGCACTCGGCATCGAGGAGGGACAGATCGGCTTATACGATGCGGAAGCGATGGATGTGCTCTACGCACCGGACGAAAGCGGCAATTCAATCTTCGGCAATGCGCTGCTGACCTATGAGCAAACCGGGACGTTCGACGTTTCGATCTTCGACCGCAGCAAGCTCGAGATTGTTTCAAAAGACTCGCTGTACCGCACATATACGCTGACCGTCGCCGCTCCGTGTCAAACGAGCCGTCTGATCCTTCCGGATAAGGGCGCGATCCTATATCCGTACAGCCGCATGTCGGAGGTGCTCGACGCCGATACTGCCGCTGTGATCCGGCAGAACGCCGCGTTCGGCTTCAAGGCGGACAACCACGCCGCGGCAACGGCCGAAATGCTGAACGTCGCCGAAACGATGCGCGGCCTCTACGTTTCCGACCTGGCGGAGAACAACGAGATGGAGCGGCTGCTGATCGTGATTGTGAACATCTTCGCCTATGGGTTCATCATCCTGATCTCGCTGATCGCGGTTGCAAACGTGTTCAACACGATCACAACGAACATTCTGCTGCGCCGCCGGGAGTTTGCGATGCTCAAGTCCATCGGCCTCGGCGAAAAGGGCTTCCGCAAAATGCTGAACTATGAATGTGTGATCTATGGGCTGAAGGGCCTTTTGTGGGGTCTGCCCGCTGCCGCGCTGTTTACGTTCCTGATTTGGAAGGTCATGTCCGACTCCATCGAACAGTCGTTCTATATCCCGTGGCACAGCGTATTGATCGCGGTGCTGTCGGTGTTCGCGGTCGTGTTTGCGACGATGCTCTATGCCGCGCATAAGATCAAAAAGGACAACCCGATCGACGCGCTGAAAAACGAGAATCTGTAAACAATAGTAAACAAACAGAAATCGGCTTTGTAGGACGAAAAAAAGAACAACGAATCCACGCCGGCGCAGCAGTCGGATCCGAAGCCGAACCCGTAACCAAAGCAGCCGTCCCGTCCTTACGGGGCGGCTTTTGTGAAACCGGCAGAATTTTGACAAGTTTAGGAATTTTACGGCCGGGCGGTGGAAAAAACGGCTGCGGGATGGTATAATAACAAATACAAAAGGAATACGGCGCCTTAGGCGCCGAGATACGGAGGACACTATGGGAAAGATGCGGTTGACAGCGCAGATCGGCGGCACGACGGAGGGATTTTGCCTTGTCAAGTCGGTTGCGGCCCGCACGGATGTGAAGGGCAGCGAGTATCTGGATTTCGTTTTGGCGGACAGCGAGGGCGAGTGTGTCGCAAAGCTGTGGAATTACAGCCGCGCGTATCACGGCGTTTTCGAGCCGGACGATATCATCAAGGTTCGCGGCTCGGTGCAGATCTGGAAGGACAACGAGCAGTTCAAGATCGACCGCATCCGCCATGTCACGCCGGAGGACGATGTGGATATGAACGAGCTTGTCCCGTGCGCGCCGTTCGACCCGGTCGCCATGTACGACGAACTGTATGACATCGCGCAGAACTTCAAGGACGATGATCTGCGCCGCCTTGTGCAGTACCTGCTGCGGGAGAACCGCGAACAGCTGCTGCTGTTCCCCGCAGGCGTCAAGCTGCATCACGCGACGCGCTCCGGCCTCCTGCACCACACGCTTTCGGTTGTGCACATGGCGCAGAGCATCTTACAGCTTTATCCGTGGCTGAACGGCGATCTGCTGCTGGCAGGCGCGACGCTGCACGATATCGGCAAGCTCGTTGAGCTGGATACCGGCACGCTCGGCCTTGCGGGCGCGTATACGGCCGCGGGGCAGCTGTTAGGCCACATCAGCATCGGCATGTCGATGGTGGCGCAGGCCGCCGAGGTCACGATGGTCCCGCCTGAAAAAGCCATGCTTGTTGAGCACATGCTGTTGTCGCACCACGGCAATCCCGAATACGGCAGTCCGCGCCTTCCGATGGTGCCGGAGGCCGAGGTGCTTTCGGTCTGCGACCTTTTGGACAGCCGGCTTTATGAAATGCACGCCGCGCTCGAGACCGTCGCCCCGGGCGGGTTCACAGAACGGATCTGGGCGCTCGACAATCGACAGCTCTATAAGGAATAAAATGCAATAAACCGGAAGTTGCCATCCAAGAAGGACGCTTTTCGGAGCATAAACAGAACCGGACTGTGAAATCGTCCGGTTCTGTTCTTACAGTCATTTTGCTGCGCGAGGCGCTTGATCGGCATCGGCAACGGTTTTTTAAGCGGGAGCCGCCCTCTATGCGGGGCGCCTTACCGGTTCCGGCAGCGGCAGCACGAGGTCGGACGACCGTTCTGGATCGCCTGCACGATCTCCAGACATTCGCCGAACCGCTGATAGTGCACGATCTCGCGTTCGCGCAAAAACGCCAGCGGCTCCAACAGCTGCGCATTGTCGGTCATGTTCATCAGGTGCTCATACGTAGCCCGCGCCTTCTGCTCGGCTGCCATATCCTCCACAAGGTCCGCAATCGGGTCGCCGGTGCATTGGATGTAGGCCGAGGTGAACGGGATGCCGTTCGGATCGGCGGGGAAGATGCCGTGGTTGTGCAGAATGTAGTAGCCGTCCAGCCCGGCGGCGGTCAGCTCCTCCATCGACGCGCCTTTCATGCACTGGTGGATCATCGTTGCGATCATCTCCCAATGCGCCATCTCCTCGGTACCGATATCCGTCAGCGTCGCGCGGACACGGTCGTCCGGCATCGAGTAGCGCTGCGTGAGGTAGCGCAGACCGGCGGCAAGCTCCGAATCCGGGCCGCCGTATTGGGCCATGAGCAGCTTTGCCATCCGCACGTCCGGGCGGGTGATCGAGATCGGGTATTCGAGCCGTTTTTCATAAATCCACATACGCGTTCCCTCCTTATTGCTGCCAGGGCCATTTCTGATCGACCCAGCTTCCCGCAATGTGCGGACATACGCCGAAGTTCATCAGCGGACCGTATTCATTGTGATATGTCGTCATCAGATCGTCGAGCCGCTCGGCATAGCAGTTATAGTCCGCGGTCGCAATCGCGTCCTCCGGGTGCGTGTCGAGATACAGCTGCAGCTCGATGCAGCAGAACTGCGCCTCCGCGATCCGGTTCAAAAGTGCCTGTTGACATTGTTCCATCGTTTTCTCCTCCGTTTATCGCCCGCAGTACCGGTCCACCAATTCCGGGAAAATCGTTCCGTTTTGCAGGGCGTCCTCCGGGCGGAAGCCTGCACGGTACACCTGCGACGGAAAATAGATCGTTGCGAGTCCGCAGCCGCCGCCCTCCGGCCGGCTCACGCCGCAGACATCGCCCGCCGCCACAACATTATCCACATCTGTCGGGTCGATCGCAGACGGCCGGCCCGTAAAGCAGCACGCTTCGCCGCTTGCAAAGTTCTGTTGCATGTTCTAACCTCCTGTTCTCTTTCGCACAAGCCGTGCAAAGTCTTTGCTATATCGTATGCGCCGCGCGAAAAACGGTGCATAAGGCAAGAAAGGAGCGAATAGAATGGGGTAAGGCAGCGGGAACCGCCTGTGCGGCACAAAGCAGGCAAAGCGTCCGCATAGCTGTTGATGGAGGGGATGTATGGACAATACCGTTTGCGGCTGTCCGCCGGGACAGCGGATCACTTTTTCGGAGCTGAAAACGCGCGAAGTCATCAATATCGCGGACGGGGCGCGGCTCGGATGCGTCTGCGACCTCGAGCTGGAGCTGCCCGGCGGGCGGGTGATCGGCCTGATCGTGCCCGGCGAATCGAAGTGGTTCGGGCTCGTCAAGGGCGACGGGCTGATGATTCCGGTACACAAGATAAAAAAATTCGGAGAAGATGTAATTTTGGTGGAGTTGTGCTGAAAATTGTGCTATACTGAAAAAACAGAGCGCGACGCTTTTTTGCATCGCGCCCGGATCAGGAGGACAAGCCTATGAAATGTCGTTACTGCGGCAGCATTGACAGCCGCGTCGTCGATTCCCGCCCGAGCGAGGACGGCCTCTCCATTCGCCGCCGCCGTGAATGCAACGCGTGCGGACGCCGCTTCACCACGTTCGAGCGCATCGAGGAAAACCCGGTCATGGTCGTTAAGCGCGACGGCCGCCGCGAGCCGTTCGAGCGCGAAAAAGTGGCGGTCGGCATCCGCAAGGCGTGTGAAAAGCGCCCGATTTCCGCGGACACGCAGAACCGTATGCTCGACGAGATCTGCCGCGAGGTCAACAATTCCAACGAATCCGAAATCTCCACCAAGGCCATCGGCGAGCTTGTCATGAAGCAGCTGCGGAATGTGGACGAGGTTGCCTACGTGCGCTTCGCTTCGGTCTACCGCGAGTTCAAGGATACGCAGACCTTCATGGAGGAGCTGCAGCGGCTGTTGAACGAGAAATGACAAAGGATTCCTTCTTGGCGACGTACCGCGCCGTATCGCGTGGCTACGGCTTTCATGAGGCCGGCGACGGTGTCGGCCTGTTTCGTTTGCCCTCTTTTTCCGCGCAGGACGATATCGCGCACGGCTTTACGGCGCGTACCGGCGGGGTATCCAAGCCACCCTTTGCCTCGCTGAACCTCAGCTTTACGCGGCCGGAACAGCGCGAAAACGTCATGGAAAATTATCGCATCTTTGCCGCGCACGCCGGGATCGCGTGGGAAAGCATGGTCATGGATAACTATGAGCACGGCACGACCGTGCGCGCCGTCACCGAGGCCGATTGCGGCCGCGGCTATCTTTCCGATCCGTTGCCCCCCTGCGACGGGCTTGTGACCGACAGGGAGGGCGTCACGCTGATTACCGGCCACGCGGACTGCATGGCGTTTTACTTTTATGATCCCGTCCGCCGTGCGATCGGGCTTTGCCACGCAGGCTGGCGCGGCGCGCTCGGCCGGATCGGCAGCGAGGTCGTCCGGCAGATGGTGCTTCACTACGGCTGTGATCCGAAAAACATTCTGGCGGGCGTCGGCCCGTCGATCTGCCCGCGCTGCTTCGAGGTCGGGGACGATGTGGCGACGCTGTTTGAGAACGCGTTTCCGGATTGCCCTTTGCGCGGCGTGAACAAGCGCGGCAGGGCGACGGTCGATCTTTGGCAGGTTGCGATGCGGCAGTTCATGGAAAGCGGCATCGACCCCAAGCATATCGAGCTGATGCACGTCTGCACGGTCGAGGACGAACGCCTGTTTTCCTATCGCCGCGAGGGCCGCACGGGCGGCATGGCGGCGTACCTTGTGATGATGAAGAAAGCGTGAAATCTGCGCCGAAACATTGACAAACAGGGACAAAGAGTGTAGAATTTATAGGATTCCGCTTTGACGGAATGTTCAACAATAAGGAGCTTTGGTACCATGAACAAAAAGACTGTACGCAACATTCTGATCGGCGTGGCTGTCGCGCTGGTCATTCTTCTGATCATCGTTTTCTCGATCCTTCTGCGCAAGGATGCAAACGGCCTGAACGCGTTTGATCGCAACAAGGTCGTCGCTTCCGCGGCGGGGGAGAGCATCACGATGCGCGAATACGCGATGGCGATGAGCAACTCGCTGTCCTACTACACCTACTACGGCATGGAGTATACCGATGAGGAGCTGAAGACGTTGCAGGAGAACGTCGCTTCGCAGCTGCTGCTGCATAAGGTGATGCTGAAGAAGGTGGACGAGCTTGGCCTCTCGCTGACGCCGGAGGAGCTGGCGCAGTGCAAAAAGACCGCCGAGGATCAGCTGACGCAGCTGGAGGAAAGCATCGGCAGCCAGATGGCGACGAGCGGCAATTATTCCAACGCGTCTGTCCAGTCGCAGATCAACGATTACTTCACCAACCGTCTCGGCATGACGAAGGCGCAGTATAAGTCCTTTATCGAAATGCAGGAGAAGGCGGAGATCGCCGAGGACAAGCTGACCGCCTACTATGAGAGCGAGACGCAGAATTACACGGACGCGGATCTGCTGGCCTACTATGACAAGTTTGTCACCGAGAACTATGCGGACAATTACGAGCCGGGCACCTACTCGATGCAGATGTATATGTACATGATCGGCTATAATCAGGTCCCGTTCCTGTACGTTCCGGAAAACTACATCTACGTGGACGTGCTGAGCTACACCGCCGGCTCCGAGGAGGACGCCAAGGCGTTCGAGCAGCGGTTCAAGGACGGCGAGGATTTTGACACGCTGGCAGCAGCCGACGGCGTCACGACCGCGCACGACATGCTGAAGGCGCCGTACGCCATCGGCGAAGCGGACTGGGGCTACGTGCTCGGTTCGGCCGATGTGTATACGCTGGCGCAGTCGCTCGAGGTCGGTCAGACCGACAGCACTGTGATCCAGAACACCACGACCGCCACGGACGGCACGGAAACGGAAAGCAGCAACTACACCGTGTATGTGGTCAAGCGCGTGGACGGTACGTTCTGCGAGAACGGCGCGGCCTCCGGCATCGTCGATATCGACTACTATGACGGTGTGCGCGATCAGGTCAAGAGCTCTTATGAATCGACGCGCTTTGGCGATCTGGCGGAAAGCTGGCTGACCGACAAGCAGCTGTCCGACGCGATCTACACCTTTGCGGGATAACGCCATGAGCAAAACGTTTGTACGCGTTGTCTGCATCGCCATGGCGGCGATGATGGTGCTCGGCGTAGTCGCTACGCTGTTCTCAATCATCGGATATGCATGAGATTGGAAAAAGGCGCTGTTACAGCGCCTTTTTCAGCTAAATCCGGCCAAATGACCGAAAGGATTACTATGAGCTACAAAGTCTTTCTGAAAAAGCATGAGGAGCGGCGCATTGCCGACGGGCATGCGTGGGTGTATGCGAACGAGGTCGATCATATCGACGGCAGCGGACGCAACGGCGATCTGGCGACCGTGTACGACGCGGCGGGCCGGTTCATCGGCAGAGGGTTTATCAACCACCTGTCCAAGATTTTGGTGCGCATCTTTTTGCGCAACGAGACCGAGACCGTGGACAAGGACTTTTTCGTGCGGCGCATCCGTGCGGCAAACGACGTGCGCGTGCGGCTCGGCTTTACGGACTGCTATCGGGCGGTGTTCGCGGAGTCCGACGATCTGCCCGCGCTGATCGTCGATAAGTACCACGACCTACTTTCGATCCAAGTGCTTTCGCTCGGCATGGAGCTGCATAAAAGCGAGATCGTCGAGGCGCTTGTGGAGGTATTTCATCCGCGCGGCATCTATGAACGCTCGGACGTGGAGGTGCGCAAAAAGGAGGGCCTGCCGATGGGGAAGGGCCCGCTGTACGGCACGTTTGAGCCACGTGTAGAGATCGAGGAAAATGGGCTTAAGATGCTCGCCGATCTTGAAAACGGGCAAAAGACCGGGTACTTCCTCGATCAAAAGGAGAACCGCTTTGCGATCCGGCGCTACTGCAAGGATGCGACCGTGCTGGACTGCTTCTGCAACGTCGGCGGGTTTTCGATCAATGCCGCGGCGGCGGGGGCGAGGGAAGTGACCGCGCTCGATATCTCACAAAAGGCGCTCGACGACGTGAACCGCAATGCCGCGATGAACGGCTTCGAGAACGTGATCCGCACCGAATGCGGCGACGTGTTTGAGCTTTTGCGCCGCTACCGCACCGAGGGGCGCCGGTTCGACACCGTGATCTTGGACCCGCCCGCGTTTGCCAAGACCGCGAACGATGTGAAAAACGCCTACCGCGGCTATAAGGATATCAATATTCTCGGCATGAAGCTGACCGAACGGGGTGGCTTTCTCGTCACCGCGTCGTGCTCGCATTACATGACTGCGCCGCTGTTCGAGAAGATGCTCAAGGAAGCCGCGCACGAAAGCGGTCGCCGCATTCGCGTGTTTGAGTCGCGCACCCAAGCGCCCGATCATCCGGCACTGCTCGCCGCCGACGAAACGACCTATCTGAAATTCTATATCCTGCAGGTGCTGTGATCCTGCTGCTCCGCACGAAAAAAGACTGCCGCTGTTGCACGGCAGTCTTTTGTCTTTTGGAGGTTATTCGCCCGGCATCTTCCACGCGTGATGGTCGGTGTGGAGCAGGTGATGCGATTTTTCGCTCAGCGGCTTGCCGAGATAGTTTGCGTACACCGCGGTGATCGACGGGTTCTCATGCGAGAAGCGCAGCGTCATATTCGCGTCCTGATGATACAGCCAGTCGGCACGCTCGGCTTTCATTTCAATGCCGTCGTGGATCGGCTGACCGCCGCCGTTGACGCAGCCGCCGGGGCAGGCCATGATTTCAACGAAATCATACTGCACCTCGCCCTTATCGAGCGCCTTTAAGAGCTTATCGGCATTGCCGAGGCCGTTGGCAACCGCTACGCGAAGCGTCTTGCCGGCAAGGTCGAACGTCGCTTCCTTCCAGCCGTCCATGCCGCGCACGGCCTTGAACGCGTCGGGCTCCGGGTTTTTGCCGACAACGAGCGCATACGCGGTGCGCAGAGCGGCCTCCATGACGCCGCCGGTCGCGCCGAAGATGTTGCCCGCGCCGCTGCCGATACCGAGCGGCATATCCAGCGGACGATCCGTAAGATCCTGCGGCACGATGTGCTCCATGCGGATCAAGCGATCCACCTCACGCGTCGTCAGCACGGCGTCCACATCGGGATCGCCGCACGCGTCGTTCATCGCGGGGATCGCGCACTCATGCTTTTTCGCAAGACACGGCATGATCGAGACGCAGTAGATGCGTTTCGGGTCTACGCCGAGCAGCTCGGCATAGTAGCTCTTGGCGATGGCGCCGAACATCTGCTGCGGGGACTTTGCGCTCGAAAGCTGATCCACAAACTGCGGATAATGACCCTTGATAAACCGCACCCAGCCGGGGCAGCAGGACGTGAACATCGGGAACTTGTGCTGCTCCGGATGCGCCAGCTTTTCCAAGAACTCGCTGCCCTCCTCCATGATCGTGAGGTCGGCGGAGAAGTTCGTGTCGAAGATGTAATCGAAGCCCATGATGTGCAGCGCGGCGGCAAGACGCTCGACCGTCGCTTCCTCCGGCTTCATGCCGAACGGCTCGCCCCATGCGGTGCGGATCGACGGCGCGATCTGCACGACGGTGATCTTGTCCGGATCCTGCAGGGCCTCCAGCACGCGGTCGGTATCGTCGCGCTCCTTCAGGGCGCCGACCGGGCAATGCGTGATGCACTGGCCGCACAGCGCGCACTTGGATTCCTCCAAATGATAGACCTTGGAAACGTCCACGGTCGTCATCGCGCCGGTGTTGATCACGTCCCACACGTTGGACGCCTGCACATGGTCGCAG
Source organism: Clostridia bacterium (assembly GCA_017459315.1). The sequence continues at coordinate 11,185 of JAFUDD010000109.1, forward strand.
ACCTGAATGCAGCGCATGCACTTGATGCACTTGCTGTAATCGCGCACAAGCGGGAAGCCGGTGTTCGGCTTGTTCTTCGGAATCTTCTTTTCAAACGGCAGCTCGGTGATATTGAGATCGTTCGCAATCGACTGGAGCTTGCAGTTGCCGCTGCGGACGCAGGTCGCGCAGTTGGAGTTGTGCTCGGAGAGGATCAGCTCCACGTTCGTCTTGCGGGCTTCGCGCGCCTTTTTGCTGTTGGTCTTGATGACCATGCCCTCGGAGACCGTGTTGTTGCAGGCCGTGAACAGGCGATTGAAGCCCTCGACCTCGACAACGCAGACACGGCACGCGCCGATCTCGTTCAGTTCCTTCCAGTAGCACAGCGTCGGGATATTGATGCCGGCCAAACGGGCGGCTTCCAGAATCGTGGTGCGTTCGGGTACCTGTACCTTCACGCCGTCAATCGTTACGTTTACCATTTTGCTTCTCTGCCTCCCTTGAAGATGCCGTAGCCGAAGTGGTCGCAATGCAGGCAGCGGGACGCCTCCTGGCAGGCTTCCTGCTCGGTCATGCAGTATTCCATCAGCTTGAAGTCCTTCACGCGCTCGCTGGCCGGACGCTCGGTCATATTGATGCGGCCGATCGGCTCATGGTCGTCGAAGCGGATCGGCGGCAGCACAACGCTGCTTTCGATCTCGTGATGGAAGCCGAGGTATTCGTCGATGTTCGCCGCCGCGACCTTGCCGCCCGCGATGGCGCGGATCACGGTCGCCGGACCGGTCACGCAGTCGCCGCCGGAGAAGATGCCGCTCTGATCCTTGATGCTGCCGGAATCGAGCGCCATAATCGTGCCGCGCTTGACCGGAATGCCGTAATCACCGAACTTCTGCGAGTCGATGCCCTGTCCGACCGCGACAAGCACCTTGTCACAGCGAAGCAGTTCCTCGGGCCGGTCGGAATTGACCGGTGCGGGGCGGCCCCACTGGATCGGACCGACGATCTGAGGCTTCACGACAAGCCCCTTCACG
>JAFUDD010000110.1 GCA_017459315.1 Clostridia bacterium
CATTTCGCGCGGCTGGGCAGCCGGTTACACGATGACGCTGCCGAAGGAGGATCTGCATCATACACTGAAATCGCATCTGCTCGACGAGATCTGCATGACGATGGGCGGACGCGTCGCCGAAAAGGTAGCGTTTACCGATGTCAGCACCGGTGCGATCCAAGACCTCAAGCAGGCGAGCGAAATCGCCCGCAAGATGGTCGAGGAATACGGCATGTCGGATGCTGTCGGCCCGGTGTTTGTCGGCGGCGATACGGAAGTCTTTATTGCCAAGGATTGGGGACACAGCAAGAACTACTCCGAGGCGCTTGCCGCCAAGATCGACGTGGAAATGCGCCGCATCTTAGAGGAGCAGTTTGAGCGTGCGGAGCACATTATTTCGACAAATCGCGAAGGGCTGAAAGCCGTTGCGGAAATGCTGATTCAGTATGAGCGCGTGACGGGAGAGCAGTTTGAAGCGGTTTACCGCGGCGCAAATGCGGACGATGTGATGAGCGGCAAGGTCACGCTTGCTGACATAAAAACGGACACGAAAGAAGACGCAACAGATGCTGTTGGGGAGTGAACAATCGAATATACAGGGCATGCATAAGTTCGACTTTCATTCCCACAGCCTCGTTTCGGACGGCACGTTTACGCCGACAGAGGTGGTCGAATCGGCTGCTGCAAACGGCGTAGAGCTGTTGGCGCTGACGGATCACGACAATATCGGCGGCGTATCCGAGGCCATGGTAGCGGGAAAGCGGATCGGATTGCCGGTTTTACCCGCCGTTGAAATGGATAACGAATGGCGGCATGAGCTGCATATTATCGGACTGGACGTAGACCCCCAAAATCCTACGCTGCTGCAATGTCTTGCAATAGCGCGGGAACGGCGTGAAAAACGGAACAAGATCATCTATGCAAAGCTCAAAGAGGCGGGCTATCCCGTTGAGGATTGCATTGATCGTCCCGCTACACGCACGACAAAGCTGCATATCGCGCAGGCGCTGATCAGGCTCGGCGTCGCCAACGATGTGAAGGACGCCTTTGCGCGATACCTGCGTCCAGGTCAGGTTGGGTATTACGCGGAAAAGCGATTCACACCAAAGCAGGTCATTGATATGATCCATATTGCGGACGGCCTGCCGGTGCTTGCGCATCCGTGTCATATCCGCGACAATCCTCACAGTCTTGTGCGGGAGCTGACCGATCTCGGCATTATGGGCATCGAGGCTTATTATCCCTCTTCGACACCCCGACAGACCGAAATGTTTGTTTCCCTCGCGCATCAGCTCGGCTTGCTGATCACATGCGGCAGCGACTTCCACGGTGCCAACCGTCCCGGCGTAGAGCTTGGATGTGCATGGCGTCCGAATGCCGATCTGGAACACACTTTCCAAACATTATATACGCGCATGAACAGCTGAAGCCATCGCGCACTGCATCCCGGCATCATCCGGGATGTTCTTTTATCGTGTTGATATGTATATTATATATAAAAAGAGCATAAAAACAACAAATTTGGCTTGACAAACGATAGCGGGCATGTTAGGGTAGGGGCTGATTAAAGAACTTGGATCAACAGCTTCCAAAGGAGTGAATATATGGACTA
>JAFUDD010000111.1 GCA_017459315.1 Clostridia bacterium
AGATCGTGTACATTCCGGTGAACGTGATCGGCGACAACGGGCTTGTCGAAGCGAACGCGGATCGCACCGTGACCGTCACGGTCGAGGGCGGCGAGCTGCTCGCCTTCGGCTCTGCGAACCCGTGCACGACCGAGCAGTACCACACCGGCACGTTTACGACCTATTACGGCAGAGCGATGGCGATTGTCCGCATGGGCGACGCCGATTGCAAGATCACCGCAACGGACGGAACGGAGAGCGCGTGCGGCACGGTGAAGCTGACGAAATAAGGAGACACCTATGAAAGCGATTCGCTTACAAACCGAAAATCTGTATGCCCCGCTCGGCCTCGGCAACGCCGCGCCGCGCTTTTCGTGGAACTGTGAGGGCGGCAAAAAGCAGACCGCCTATCAGATCGTCTGCACCAAGGGCGGCGAGAACGTATGGGATTCCGGCAAGGTCGCATCCGACCGCATGACGCATATTCGGTATGAAGGAAAGCCGCTAAACAGCCGCGACCGTATAGCATGGACGGTTACGCTTTGGGACGAGAACGGCAAGGCGGGGGAGATGAGCGAGAGCGTTTTTGAACTCGGTCTTTTGCACGCTTCCGACTGGACGGCAAAATGGATTGCGGGTGACTATCGGCCCGATCCCACGCGCCGTTATCCGGTAGATGGCTTCCACAAAGCGTTCGCCGCAAAAGGCAAGATCGCGTCTGCACGGCTCTATGCCTCGGCACGCGGCGTCTACGACGTTACGATCAACGGCAAGCGCATCGAGGATTTTCTCCTTGCCCCCGGCATGACCGATTATCGCAAGCGCATCCAGTACCAGACCTACGATGTAACGGCATACCTGCAGCAGAACAACACCGTCGAGCTGCGCCTTGCCGACGGCTGGTATCGCGGCAGCGTTGCGGCCTACGGCGTCACGAACGTTTACGGCACGCAGACGAGCGTGATCGCGCAGCTCGAAATCACTTACGAAAACGGCTCGCGCGAAACGGTTTGCACCGACCAAACATGGGCATGGTCGAACGACGGCCCGATCCGCTTTGCCGATCTCAAGGACGGCGAGGTATATAACGCCCTCATGCAGCCGAGTTTTTCCGGCAAGGCTGTCGAGGTCGCCGCGCCCGCCGCGCCGCTTGTCGCGTCCGACAACGTGCCGGTCACCGCACACGAACGCTTTACCCCGACGCTGCTGCCCGGCAACGTGCTCGACTTCGGGCAGAATATCGCGGGATTCCTTGCGTTTACCGTTAAGGGCAAAAAAGGACAGGCGTTCAAGATCGTCTGCAGCGAACTGTATGATCCCGAATCGCAGTCCGTCATTCGCAACGCGGTTGAAACCAAGCCCGCCTCCGGCTGGACACAGCAAAAGCTGATTACCAAGCTGCTCAGCGGCAAGGTGAAGAATGCCGTGGAAACGCCCTTGCAGGAGATCCTGTTCACCTGCTCCGGCGGTGAGGACGTTTACGAAACGCGCTTTACCGTGTTCGGCTTCCGCTATGCCGAGGTCATCGGAGATATCGCGCTCGATCCCAAGGATTTTACGGCGATTGCGGTGTACTCCGATTTAGAGCAGGCCGGCGATTTTACTTGCTCCGACGAACGGATCAATCAGCTTGTGAAAAACACACGCTGGAGCATGAAGGGGAACTTCCTTGATCTCCCGACCGATTGCCCGACACGTGAGCGCCTCGGCTGGACCGGCGACGCACAGGTGTTTTTCGACACGGGTGCATACCTCATGGACACCGCGCCGTTTTTCCGCAAGTGGCTTATGGATATGGAGGACGCGCAGAAGAAAAACGGCTTGCTGCCCGGCGTGCTGCCGTATCAGGGCGTTTCGATGATGTACGATGCGACCGGCAGTTCGGTCGGCTGGGCGGACGCGGTGTATCTGGTGCCGTACCGCTATTATCGGCGCTTCGGCGATCCCGAAATCCTCCGCGCGCATTGGGGCATGATCAAAAAATATGCCGATTATCTGTTGACCAAGCAGGAGAAGGACGGGCATTACGAAAAGGGCGTACACCTCGGCGAATGGCTTGAGCCGGAGGAATTCCGCGATAAGGTCTACGGCGCGCAGGCGAAGCACCCGGAGGAGTGCACCGCATACTTCTTCTATGCGATGACGATCATTTCCGAGATTGCCGAGCTGCTTGGCGAGCCGAACGAAGCGTACAAGGCCGCGGGCGAACGCGCCAAGGCCGCGTATGCCGCCTATGCCGAGCTGGACACCGACCGGCAGGCAAAGCTGGTGCGTCCGCTTGCCTTGGGACTTTTAGACGGCGAACGGAAAAAGACGGCAGAGCAGCGGCTGAAAAAGGCCGTGGAGCACTATCACTACCGCGTCGGCACAGGCTTTTTGTCCACACCGTTCCTGCTTTCGACGCTGACAAAAGCGGGCGAAGCAGAGACGGCCTACAAGATGCTCGAAAACCCGGAAAAGCCGGGCTGGCTTTACGAAGTCCTGCAGGGCGCGACCACGGTTTGGGAGACCTGGGAAGGGTACACCGGCCGCGGCGACGCGGGCAGTCTGAACCACTATTCCCCCGGTGCGGTCTGCGGCTGGCTGTTCGACACCGTGGCGGGCATCCGTGTGGAGAGCGAGAATCATTTCACCCTTGCCCCGATCCCCGGCGGCTCGCTGACACAGGCCAAGGCGACCTATACAAGTCCCTACGGCAAAGTCACAAGCGCATGGGAAAAGACGGAAAGCGGCTGCTGCTTTACGGTCGAGATCCCGTCGAACTGCACGGCGACCCTCACGCTGCCAAACGGCAGAACGGAAACGCTGTCCGCCGGAA
>JAFUDD010000112.1 GCA_017459315.1 Clostridia bacterium
CGCTCGAAAAGGAAAGCAAGCGGCTTTCGGCGTTTGCCAAAACCGGCCTGCTCGCACCCGGCGCATCGGAACGGGTCACGCTTTCGTTTGACATCCGCGACGCTGCAAGCTATGATGAAATCAAATCGGCATGGGTGCTCGAAGCCGGAGACTATACGCTTCTTCTCGGCACCGATGCGGACAGCGTTTGCCCCGTCGCGCGCGTGCGGCTCGATCGATCCGTGGTCACCGAGCAATGCGAACGCTGCTGCGCGCCGGCAGAGCAAATCGACGAGATCACGCCGCCCGCAGCGGACGATCCCTATGCGGAGGCGGAGATCGCGACGCTGCCGCTTTCGGCTTCTGCGATCTCGACCGAAACACATTCCTATGAACAGCCGACCGTTCCGGAATCACCTTGGGTCAAGGAAAAACTGGATTCGTTGACGCTTTCCGAAATGGGTATGCTTGTGCGCGGCGCGGGCGTGAGAAGCGGCCTCGGCGAACACATCATCCTCGGCGCGGGTGGAAGAACCGCAACGTGCCTGCGGGAAAAGGGTATTCCGAACATCGTCGTGTCCGACGGCCCCGCGGGGCTGAATATCGTGAATACGGTCAAGATCGCAGACGACGGCATGGAGTACGCCCTAAAGACCTCCGAGCGTTGGAACGTCGGCGCGTACGCCGAGCAGGTTAAAAAGATGCGTATGATAGCGCTGAAAAAGCCCGGCGTCGTCGCGTACCGCTATGTGACCGCATGGCCGGCGCATATCCTGCTCGCGCAGACCTGGAACACCGATCTGGTGCGTGAGGTCGGCGACGCGATGGGCGCGGAGCTGATCGCTTACGGCGTGACCGTTTGGCTCGCGCCGGGTATGAACATCCACCGGAACCCGCTTTGCGGCAGAACATTTGAATACTTTGCCGAGGATCCGTATCTGACCGGCAAGATGGCGGCGGCGCTTACGCAGGGCGTGCAGACGCACAAGGGCGTCGGCGTTTCGCTCAAGCATTTTGCCTGCAACTCGCAGGAGGCGAACCGTTCGCATAGCTCGTCGAACCTCAACGAGCGCGCGCTGCGCGAAATCTATCTCAAGGGCTTTGAGATCGCGGTCAAGGAAAGCAACCCGATGACTGTCATGTCGAGCTACAACAAGATCAACGGTACGTTTAACGGCACGAATTATGATCTTCTGACCAAGATCCTTCGCTGTGAATGGGGATTTGGGGGCCTTGTCATGACTGACTTCAACGCCCAATGCGACGCGGCGCTGTGCGCGCCTACGGGCAACGACCTGTATATGTACGGCGATGAACGCGATAAAAAAGCGATCCTGGATGCGATCGAAGCGGGCACGCTGACCGAAAAGGACCTGCGCCCGGCGGCGGCGCGCGTGCTGGCGCTGATCGAAAACAGCGCGGTCTTTTGCGATCTTCTTTCCAAACTCTCGGCACAATAAGGAGGAACGACAATGAAAAAACTGACATTGGCAATGGCGCTTGTTCTGCTGCTGGCCGCCCTTTTGGGCTGCGCCGGCGGGCAGGATACGGACACCGATGCGGACACGCTTGCGCTGCCGTGGTGGATTCCGGCAGGCGCGGATACGTCTTATTACACGACGTATGAAGAAAACCCGTGCATGAAGTACATCGAGCAGACGATGACCTTCAACGGACAAAAGGTGGATCTGACGTTCCTCGTTCCGGCGGCAGGCGCGGAACTCGACAACTTCAACACTCTGCTTGCGACCGAGGAGTACGCAGACATCCTCGACCTGTCCCGCTCCAAGATGAGTGCCAGCGAGCTCTATGAGGACGGAATTTTGCGCGACCTTACGCCGTATATTGAGCAGTATATGCCCAACTACATGGCGGCGCTGAACGCTTCTCCGGAACTGAAGTCCTACGTCATTTCCGATGGCAAGTACCTTGCTCTGTACGGCATCCGTGAAACGGCGCAGAGCAACTTCATGGGCTTCCTCTATCGCCGCGACTGGGTGGCAAAGTACGGCAAGAACCCCGTAACCGGCGAACCGTTCACCTATGGCTTCGGCGAAGCGAAGAACGCGCAGACGTGGACGGATAACGTCGTGTTCCCAAGCGGCGGCTCCGAGCCGATCTATATCAGTGACTGGGAATGGATGTTCGATATTTTCCAAACGGCGATCAACGATCTCGGCATTACGGACGGCTATTGCTACGCGCCGTATTACAAGGGATATAACGAGGACGGACTGTTCTTCTCCGGCTTCGGCGGCGGCACGCCGATGTGGTACCGTACCGCAGACAACCATGCGGCGTTCGGCGGCGGCAGCGACAACCTCCGGGCGTACCTGCAATGCATGAACACCTGGTATGAGCACGGCTGGCTCGACAAGCAATTTGCTGAACGCACGACCGATTTGGTCTATTCGATCAATTCCGCAGGCGTCCATACCGGCAAGGTCGGGCTTTGGCTCGGACGCACCGGCGAGGTCGGCACGCTGATGGACGTGGGCGACGAATGGACGAGCGGGATCATGGTCGTCGGTGCAAAACCGCCGATCAACGATCTCTACGGTTCCGACGCGCAAAAGAACAAGGAACCGGACAGCATGTATCAGATGTCGCGCCTGTCGCAGCCGATCGCGGATACGAACAAGGTCACGGACGAGGAGCTGCCCACGGTGCTGTCATTCCTCGATTCCTTCTATGCAGAGGAAGGCGGCATCCTGCTGGCGATCGGCATGAACGCCGAACAGGCGGCGGCAACCGACGATGATTTCTATGCCCGCTTCGGCCTGACCGACGGCGCTTACACGGTGGAGACAGCCGCAGACGGCAGCAAGACGATCCATATCGCCAAGACCCTGCTCGACGATTCGCAGCTCGGCAATGCAGCGGCATTGACCCGCCTTTCGACCGGCCTTTGGACGAGCGAAGTCGTCGCTGCGAAGGAGGAATCCTATTCCCCCGAAGCACAGGACGCGCACCGCGTCTGGGACTTCTATAAGAACATCGGTTTCCCGGACAGCCTGATCCGCGCGCGCTTCTCGGTCGATGAATCAAATACTTATAACAAGGTTTATGCGAATCTCGACACCTACATGTCCTCACAGTTGCCGCAGTTCATCACCGGCAAACTCGATATCGCCAACGACGAAGACTGGAACAGCTATTGCAAGATGCTGAAAAAATACGGCC
>JAFUDD010000008.1 GCA_017459315.1 Clostridia bacterium
AGAAGATGATTCCGATGAGGCCGAAACAAGGGAAGAAACGGAAGACCTCTTTGACGACGAAGATCAATAAACAAGGAATATTCACAAAAGGGAGCGTTTCGGCGCTCCCTTTTATCATCTTGCATCCGGTCCGGAATCGTTGTATAATACCATATAAATGATGTTGACGGCAATGAAAGGAAACAGAATGATTCGATTGATTGCATTGGATATAGACGATACGCTTGTGATTTCCGGAAAGCCCGTGTCACCACGCAATGCGGGCGCGATTGCAAAGGCAAGGGAGAAGGGCGTGAAGATTATCATTGCTACCGGACGCGGCTTTGCCGGTTCCGAACCGATACGGAAACAGCTGCAGTTGGATGAACCCGTGATCAACTACGGCGGCGCTCTGGTATCCGACGGCATTACGGGTAAGCCGCTGTATACGCATTATTTTACGGAGGAAGAATCCAGAGCTTGTTTTCGGGCAGCCGATACGTTCGGCCTCCATGCGCAGATCTATGACGGCGATATCGTCGTGTTTCGTGAATGGAATGCCTTTACGGAAGCGTATACCAATGTGATGCATTTGCCGTATCGGATCGACCCCGATCTGCTGCAGCACGATCTTACTACAACGCCGAAGATCCTAATGTATACCGATCCTTCGACCATCGGCGAAATGCTGCCGAAGGTGGAAGCGATGCTGCCCGATACGCTACATGTTCTGACCAGCAAACCGGGATTTTTAGAGGTAGGCAGCAAGACGACCGATAAAGCATCTGCATTAAAATGGATCGCAGACTATTACGGATTTGATCGCAGCGAAGTCGTTGCCATCGGTGACAATACATTGGATCAAAGCATGATCGAATGGGCAGGTATCGGGTGCTGCGTCGCCAACGGAGGCGATTCCGTCAAAGCCGTATCGGATCGTATCTTGCCAAGCTGTGCAGACGACGGCGTGGCATGGTTTATCGAGAACGAGGTATTATAACGTCACGTGATCGGAAAACGGCGGCGTATAGCTTGTGCCGACGCTTTCAGAGCCCTGTATATACACATTTTGAAATCCGAGCGAAATACAATGCTCGACAGCCGATTCATATTCACGCTTGGTAAGCCGTCGCGAAAGCGGCGGCTCTTTGCATGCAGGCATTGGGGTATATTGTGACATGAGCGACAGCGGAATATCCGTGCCGAAGGCTTCTGCAACAGCGTCCAAAACGGCGCGAGTGTCAAATACGCATCCGGGCAGGACAAGATGGCGAATACGAACTCCACGCAACGCCATTCCGCTGTTATCCATTTGCATAAATCCTGTTTGTCGAACCATCTCGCGGATAGCCTCCAAAGCGATGGGAAAATAACCGGTTACTTTGGAGAATTTACGTGCAAGCCGATCATCGTGATACTTCAAATCAGGCAAGTATAAGTCCACCAAGCCCTCATACGCACGAATGGTTTCGACCGTTTCATACGCGTTCGTATTGTATAGCACGGGGATAGAAAGACCGTTCTCTTTTGCGGCACGCAGAGCAGGAACCAGTATATCCCGATGGGGCGTAGGGGTGACAAGGTTGATATTGTGTGCGCCGCGTGATTGCAATGCAAGCATTGTTTCGACAAGATGATCCACGGTAAACGGTTCACCGAGGGTTCCGTCCTGCAATACGATGTTTTGGCAGAAGATGCATTTCAAATTGCAGCCGGAAAAGAAAATCGTTCCGCTGCCGCGTGTACCGCTGATGCAAGGCTCTTCATCAAAATGCAAAGCAG
>JAFUDD010000009.1 GCA_017459315.1 Clostridia bacterium
ACCCGATCTCCAGCAAAAGATATCCGCCGGGGCGCAGATATGAATCATATTGCGCGGCAATGCAGCGGTAGAAATCCAATCCGTCTTTCCCGCCGTCAAGCGCATTATGCGGCTCGAACAGAAGCGACGGATCAAGCGAACGCATCTCTTGTTCATTCAGATACGGCGGATTGCAGACGATCATGTCAAACGTTCCTTCTACGTTGCTAAACATGTCCGACTGTACGGTTTGCAGCGCAACGCCGTTTCGCTTCGCGTTTTCCCGCGTAAGTGCAAGCGCGTCCTCGCTGATATCGGCAGAAGTCAGATCAATCGGCGTATGCGCGGCAAGTGCAATGCCGATACAGCCGCTGCCGCAGCAAAGATCGAGCACCCTGTCGCCCTTTTGCAGAAGGGAAAGCGCTATTTCACAAAGGATTTCGGTATCCGGACGCGGGATCAACGCCCTGTGATCGGTGCTGAACGGCAACCCGAAAAATTCCCATTCTCCGAGCACGTATTGCAGCGGCTCACCGGACAGACGACGTTGCAGTAACGCAGACAAATTTATTTCCGGATGAGCGTCTGCATAATCGAGCAAAAAGCCCGCCTCCAAATAAGCGTCCTCTCCGGCAATCGAACGAAGCTGATAGGCAAGGTATTGCTGCCGCTGTAAGTCCCTCATGCCGGAGTGTTCTCCGTCTCGACCGGAGCGGCAGGCGCTTCCGTCTCTTCAGCAGGTTCCGGCTTTTTCACGGGTTCCGCTGTCAGATTATGCGGCGGCGGATTCAAGACGAGGTTGAAGGATTCGATAGCGACTTCCAGCATATCGAGCGTGGGTTCCTTAGTCGTCAGCCGTTGCAGCGCAAGGCCGGGCGCACGCACAATACGTGCTACGATACCGTCGCTCTTGGCAGCAGCTTTCAGCACCTCATAGCTGACGCCGGCGATCAGCGGGATCAAAAGAATACGCGCAAGACGGAACAGGAAGCGGTTTATGCCGATAGACTGCCATTCGGTAAAGCCAGGCACAAGATCCATGAGCGCGGTAAACACAGTCGTCAAAAGGATGGAAACGGCCATCACAAGGAACAAATAATTGGTTCCGCAGCGTGGATGAAAGCGCGAGCAGGTTTTGGCGTTTTCCGGCGTAAGCGGCAATTCGGCTTCATAGCAGGCGATCGTCTTATGTTCTGCACCGTGATACATGAATACGCGCCCGATCTCATTCATGCGGGAAATGCCCCAAATATAAAGCAGAAAGATTACAAGACGGAACAAGCCCTGCAGAATCGTACTGACCGACAGATTCATTTCGGCAAGCCACGGCCATCCCAACAGCTTACCGGTACCCTCGATGGCTTCGACAAGTCCGATGGGCAGCAATACAAACAGGCCGATTGCCAGAATCACAGCCAAAATCACCGCTACGACCTTGACAACCTGCATGATCGGCAAATGCAGCTTTTCGGACAGCCATTTTTCAAACTTGGACGGCTCCTCCTCGTCCATCTCTTCTCCGAGCATTTCGGCAGATCGCGTCATAATGTCCATACCGCTTGTGAGCGAATCGACAAACGAATAGATGCCGCGAATGAAAGGCCACGTCGGAAACGAGCCTTTTTTATATCGTTTTGTTTTGCGGGTATATTCCTTGGCGAGCGAACCGTCCGGCCGACGTACGACGATTGCGGTGCCCAGTTCGGACCGCATCATCACGCCTTCCATAACGGCTTGGCCGCCGATACTGCATTGCTTCATACGGGTTGCTCCTCCTCTTCGGCAGGCACTTCAAGATCAATCGGCGGAAGCTCCGACAAATTATGCAATCCGAACTTTCGCAAAAAGTCGTCCGTTGTTGCATACAGCATCGGTTTCCCGATTACATCCTTGCGGCCTATCGCTTGTATCAGGTTCAATTTTTGCAGCTGCGCCACGGCATATTCACATCGCACACCGCGAACACTTTCGATTTCGGCACGCGTGACCGGCTGCCGATAAGCAACAATGGCAAGCGTTTCCAGCATCGACTGCGAAACGCTCTTTTTCTGTACGGGCTGCATCAGCCTCTCGACATACTCGATATACGCGCGATTGGACAGTAGCTGCGCCGTCTCATCGGTCAGGTGCAGCAGAATACCGCGGCCTTCGTCACGATACGTTGTTTCCATATCCCAAAGCAGCTGCTTTACCGTTTCCGTTTCGGTATCGAGTGCGCGCGCCAGCTCGGTGAGCAGCACCGGCTCCCCTGCCACGAACAGCATACACTCAATGATCGACGCCTGCTTGCGATCCATCAATCCTCCACCTCATCCATATAGGTATACGACGTATCGTCGTCTTTCAGTTCCTTTGCGCGAATATAGATCGGCGCAAAGGTAGTTCCCTGATTGATGCGCACCTCTCCGTGCGCCAACATTTCCAAGAGCGCCATAAATGTCACGATCTTTTCCATTCTCGTGCTTGCATCGGTGAACAAATCATCGAATGCGATACGCCCCGCAGTCAGCCGCTTTCGGATATGCGTAACACGGTCACGAACGGTAAATGAATCTCGGCGTACCTGCCGCACGATCCTCGGCTTCTCCTCTTCCTCCGTGCGATTGACGACATCCCAAAATGCCGAAAAAAGCTGTTCAAGCGTTACGTCATTCAAATCAAACTTTTGCGGCGGCAGCGCGATATCCTCGGGCAGACACGCATAGGCGTTCTTCATTTCATCGAACCGCTGCTGCAGCGCCTCGCCCGCTTCCTTGAACGCTTTATATTCTCGCAGTTGCCGAAGCAGCTGCTGTTCCGGGCTTTCCTCTTCATCGGTTTCAACCGGCGGACGCGGCAGAAGACTTCTGGACTTAATCAAAAGAAGCTGCGCCGCTACAGTCAGAAAGGCACTCGCCCTGTCCATATCCACATCCGAAAGATCATCCATCAAGGCAAGATACTGTGCGGTGATTTCGGAAACGAAGATATCTTCAATATTGACTTCCGCCTTTTCGATCAGGTGCAGCAACAGGTCGAGCGGCCCCTCGAACTGCGATAAAGATACGCGATATTCTTCCATATCAAAGCATAATAAAGAAGTTAATGATCGAAATGACCCAGCCCTGCACAATGCCGATCGGTGAGAACCCCGTATTGCGGAACAGCACAAGCAATGCGATCAGCAGCCAGTTGCCATAGCGATGCAGGAACACAAACACCTTGGTCGGCAGTACGCGTGCGAACAGCAGTTCAAAGATATGGTAGCCGTCAAGCGGATAGATCGGGATCAGATTGAACACCATCAACGTCACGTTCAGCAACAGCATGTACAGCAGGATCGAATTCAACGCGGTATTGCTGCGCCCGGCGGGACTGTAACGATAAACAAAGATCAGAATGACCGATGAGAGCAGAACAAGCAGAAAATTCATCGTCACGCCGGCAAGCGAAACGACTGCTTCACCGACCTTGTAATTCTTGAAATTGCGGCTGTTGACCGGCACAGGCTTTGCCCAGCCGAAGCCGAGCAGGAGCAGACTTAGAAAGCCGATCGGGTCTATATGTGCGATCGGATTTAAGGTCATTCGACCGAGGTTTCTTGCCGTCGGATCTCCGCAGCGGTACGCCGCATACGCGTGTCCCCATTCATGCAGAGTCAAACTGATCAGCATGACGGGCAGCACGTATGCAAGCTCCGTGAGCAATGCGACGGGATCGGAAAATAAGCTTGACAGGTTCCAAATCATATCAACAGTATACCATCACTTTCGTATCTTTCCCAGCAGAGAATCGTGTCGTTTTGGAAACATTTCGGTGACGCTATGCGCGCGGCCTCTCGGCAAAATACCGATAGACAGTACAGACCATGCCGCCGTTGGAGAGCTTGCGCCGCTTGTCGGCCTTCTTGCCGTAGACGGTTTCAAAATCTTTCATCGCCGTAATGATGCTCTTTTCCCAATACGGATACCGGTCAAACACGGTTCGCATTTGCTTATACAGAGCTTTGACTTCCTTTGCCTCCATAAGCCGTTCGCCATACGGAGGATTGCACAGGATCACGCCGCGTTCTTTATCCGTCTCGAAATCGCGCAGCTCGCGAACCTTCCAATCGAGCATAACGCCTGCCTTTTTCGCGTGTTTTTTGCAAAGGTCGATACACCTTGGGTCGATATCGCATCCGGTGATGCAAAGCTTGTCGTGCCGCTCAAGGTCGCGCGCTTCCTCCCGCGCTAAAGCAAATGAACCGGACGGCAGAAAGTGCCATGCTTCGGAGGAAAAGGAACGGTTGCGCGACGGTGCGATATTGTTGGCGATCATGGCGGCTTCAATCGGAATCGTGCCGGAGCCGCACATCGGATCGATCAGCGGCGTATCGGGATAAAAGCGCGAGAGCATCACCATCGCCGCGCCGAGCGTTTCGGAAAGCGGCGCCGGAACGTTGTATGTTCGGTAGCCGCGCCGCGACAGTCCCGCACCGCAGCAATCCAGCGACAGCGTCACAACGTCGCGCAGAATGCCGACCTCCACGATCACTTCTTCTTCGGTTTCCGCAATATAATCGGTATGGTACGACGCCTTCAGGCTTTCGACGATAGCCTTTTTAACGATGCTTTGGCAATCCGATACGGAGAATAAAGTGCTTTTTGCACTCTTGCCGTTGACGTGGATGCGCGTTTTCGGAGAAAGATACGGTTTCCAGTCGATCGCTTTTGTGCGGTCGAACAGTTCCGTAAAGGACGTGGCCGTAAATTCACCGACATCGAGCAAAAGCCGTTCGGCAGTGCGCAGCCACAGCAATGCGCGTGCCATCACGGTATAATCGCCCTCAAAACGGACGCGGGCGTCGAGCGTTTCGGTGGGTTCGATACCGAGCTGCCGCAGCGTGATTGCGACGGTCGATTCAAGGCCTAACTTTGTCGTTGCGGTAAAACGCATTATGATTCTTTCTCCTTCTGCAGCTGCCGGAAAATCTTTTGCAGCGCATTTTCAAGCCGTCGGCGGCTGATGCCATACCAGTCGCACAGCATGTCCGGCGGGATATTTGACAGATCCAGCGAGCTGAGCGCGAGCAGCACAAATGCTGCCGACATGGCATTTTCCTGTGCGGGCGTCAAACGTGGGTAACGGTGATCCAGAGAAGCCGTGAAATACAGAAAAATACGGATCGCGACTTCAATGACGCGGTCTGTGACGAGCGCGCCGTGCTTTTGATCAAAGGCCTCGGCCTTATGCTTCACCTGCTGAATATTCCACAGCACAAAGGCATAGCTTCGCGGCAGCTTTTCCGGCACGCTGAGCGGCTGTACCGCGCCGTATTGCCATTGCCCGCCCATATAAAGGGCAAACGGCGGCTTGGCTTCGAGAGACAGAAGCGTTCCGAACACAAACTGCTTTTCCTCATCGCTCTGATCGTATGTGATCAAAAAGCGACGCAGCAGCTTTTGTGCTTCCTCATCCCCGACGATGGCCAACATTCGAACAACAGCCTTGCGAAATGTTACAAGCTGACTGAACAACGCCCAGCGCAAAAGATCATGGAAGGACGGATCGTTCTGCCAAAGCTCCTTGACGGCCTCTATGCCGCCCTCCGCAACCTGCTGCAGGCGCCGCTGCCGCTTTAAGAATTCATACATCGGCACGTCATAATGCAACGACCACGAGCGCAGAAAATCGTCCGGTTCCGTTGTGCGGATCGCATTTTCGTAATAGGCGGCTACCGTATCCGATTCATCCGATTCAAGCAGCATTCTATACGTCTGCTCTGCCTGCTCCCGCCGGCCTTTTTTCAAGTAGCAGTACCCGAGCTGATGCAGCATATCCTTATCGAACGGCAAAAATTCCCGCAGACGTTCCAGAGAGTCAATTGCACGGTCGATTTCATCAAACTCAATGAAGATCGCTCCGGCATAACCGAGCTCCTCCGGCGATGCGTCCGGATCGATCACGGTGCGCTCCAATTCCTCACGTGCTTCATGCTCGCGGCCTTCGGTATGGTACAGCAGCGCCATTAAAAGATGTGCGCGAATATGGCGGCTGTTGCGTTTAAAGATTCGATACAGACGCTGTTCAGCTTGCTGATAAGCCCGCATGGTATACAGCATCATGGCGACTTCCATGTCCAAAATGTCGGAGGTTGGATACGCCTCTGTCAGCGATTCCAAAAGAGCAAGGGCTTCCTTATCCGCGCCGGTAACATGCATAGCCTTTGCGGTACGAATTCGCTCCAGCAGCTTGCAGTCCTCTCCCTCGTCCAGACCGATCTGGATTTCCAGATCCTCATGATCCTCCAGCAGATCAAGCAAATCCGCCGCACGATCCGCATACGGACCGTCCGGATCACGGTCGATACAGCCCTTGGCACATTGCGCGGCCGCGTCAAACTCCTCCAAGCCCATAAAGTCGGAAGCAAGGCCGAACAACGCATCATCGGGCAGCTCTCCGTACGGACGTACCAAAAGCAGCACTTGCGCGCTTTCCTCATATCGGTGCATTTGATTGAGGATCTCTGCAAATGTGATCGCGTACTCGATATCATCGGGCGCCATGCGATATGCTTTTTGGGCGTATTGCACCGCTGTCAGGAGGTTATCTTCCTCCAAATAGCGACAGGCACAGCGATAGAAAAACTCCGCATCCTGCGCAAACGGTACAACAACGCCGGTTTCGTCCTTATTCTCCATCCGTTTCCTCGGTCTTGGCCGTACGAAGCAGTTCCGTCAAATCCTCGCGGTCAAAGTGATAGCGTTTCAAGCAAAACTGACAGGTCAATTCCGCTTCACCCTCATGGGCTAATATATCGTTGAGCTCGTCCTCTCCGATGGACAGGAGCGCCCGTTCGAGCCGATCGCGATTGCAGTCACAGCGATACGCCGGTTCAATCCGTTCGGTGATTTCCGGTGCAAGCGGAGCAAGCAGCTTCTCAACCGCTTCCTCAAGTG
>JAFUDD010000010.1 GCA_017459315.1 Clostridia bacterium
CATTCATTCTACCATAGAATCATGCAGAGTGCAACGATCCCCTTGATAGAACGCCTCTGAATTCGGAATTTTCGCCCGAAGGCTGTACTGACGCTACGCCGAGGGCGAAAAGCCGAATAATTTGCGGCAAACAATCGAAGAAAAGGCGTTTTACGTCTTTTCTTCCTACTAGTATAATTCATTATAATCTTGGGGCAAATGGTCTGCCCCCTTTTACGACAGCCTGAGAAGCCGCCCGATGCGGCTTCTTTTGACATTTCGCTACTGCACCAGATCCGCATACGCGGCGTTTGCGGCGCGGCACAGGTCGTCCGGCGCAAGGCACAGCTGCAGGCCGATGCGTCCGCCGGAAACATAAATCGTATCGAACAGGATCGCGCTTTCGTCGATGCGCGTCGTGAACTGTTTCTTCATGCCGACGGACGTGCATCCGCCGCGCACATAGCCGGTCAGCGCGAATAGCTCCTTTTGCGGCAGCATGGACACCGCCTTTGCCCCGACCGAGCGCGCGCACTTTTTGAGGTCGAGCGATTCATCCACCGGGATCACAAACACATAATGCTCCCGATCCGCGCCGACCGTGACGAGCGTTTTGAACACCTGCTCGTGATCGAGTCCGAGCTTATCCGCCGTTTCCGCGCCGTCGGTGAACTCTTCCGCTTCATATTCCGTCGCCGTATACGCAATGCCGAGCGTGTCCAGAATCCGCATTGCGTTCGTTTTCGTCTGCTTGGTCATAGCTGCCCCTCCCTTTCGCGCTCCATCATAGCACCTTGCCGCGCGCTTGACAAGAGCCTCCGTGATTGACACGTGCCCCAAACCGTGCTATCATCGTTGTCGAATCTTACGATGCGGAGAACGATATGAAACGTCTTTTGGCCTTGACACTTTCCCTGCTGCTCCTTTGCGCCTGCACGGGCGCGCCTGTCGTCACCGTGCCGACCGAAGCCCCGACCGAGGCGCCGACTGCCGTCCCGACCGCAACGCCGACCCCCATTCCGACCGAAGCCCCGACCGCCGAGCCCACCGAGGTCCCGACGCTTGCGCCGGTCGAAAAGCCGGAGCTGACGGCGCTTGCCCCCGGCGACGAGCTGTACAGCGCGCCGGATGCGGGCAATTTTGCGATGACGATGCAGGACGAGGGATGGGGCTATGCCACAGCCGCGCTCGGCGTGAACCTGTATCCGTTGGAAAGCGATGCGCTGAACACCGTGCAGATCATGGGCATGAACGTCGGTCAGCCGGTCGATGCGGACATGTTCAACTCCCTGCTTGTGACCGTGCTGACGCATTTGCAGGAGAGCATCGGCGCCGAGCTGTCCATTTTGGAGGTCACGGATACGACCGTCAACGGCTATGACGCCCGCGCTGTCGTCAGCGCCGTCGAGGGCGAAGCGTTTTCCGTGCGGTTCTATTCTATCGTGTGGGGCGCGGACGAGCAGATCTATTATGCATCCATCACGGCCTTGGACAGCGAATACGATACCGCGCTTGCGATGCTCGAACACGCCCTTTCCACCTTCTGCCCCGCTTCGGCGATGTGCTCCGATGCGCCGGAGGAAACCGAAGCGGAACCGGAGCAAGCCGAGCCTGCAGCGTAACCGTTCCCGATACGAAAAGAAGCGACAGCCGCCGCTTCTTTTTTATATCCTGTTGTCAATCTCTTAGGCCAAAAACAGCGCCCGCTTCTGCTCGTCCAACAGCGGCAGCTTATTCGTGTAGGTCGGCACGTCCTTCGGCGCGGCGATCCGCTCCACGCGCTGTTCGGCGTTGAAAATCCGCTTGGTCATCGCGTTTGCGCCGTGCGCTAAAATCGAGGTCGTTTCCTCCATCATGTCAATGTTGTACATGCAGATCGTATCCCGTCCCGCGTATCCGACGTTTTCGAGATTGCCGTTCTGATACTTCTGCCGGTACATGTAGTACGGCCAAAGCCCCATCCTTTTGGCAGCTTCGAAGCCCGCGTCGATCATGTGCGTCACGGCTTCCTTGCTCGGCAGGGGGTATTTGTCGATCTGCTCCTTTAACCGGCTCGACCGTTTGATTGCAAGCGTATGCACCGTGAGATTGTCCGGCCGAAGCGCCTCGATCTCCGACAGCGTACGCAAAAAGTCCTCCTCTGTTTCGCCGGGCAGTCCCGCGATCAGGTCCATATTGATGGAAGAAAACCCGACCGAACGGGCCAGAGCAAACGTTTCCCGAATCTGCGCCGCGGTGTGCGCGCGACCGATGCGGCGCAGCGTTTCGTCGTTCATCGTCTGCGGGTTGACCGAGATGCGCCCGATGCCGTGCGCCTTCAAAACCTCCAATTTTTCCCGTGTGATTGTGTCCGGCCGTCCGGCCTCCACGGTACATTCCTGCCCGTAACCGCCATAGACCGCTTCGATATGCGATAAAAGCCGGTCAAGCTGCTCGGCGCTGAGCACCGTGGGCGTGCCGCCGCCGATGTAGAACGCGCGAAGATGCCAGCCGCCGTCTTTCAGGAGCCGCCCGCCGCGCTCGATATCGTCGAACAGCGGCACAAGGTAGCCCTCGACCGAGGCGCCCTTGGCGATCTCCGCGCCGAACGAGCAGTAGAGACAGCGCGTTTTGCAGTACGGAATGCCCACATACACATCCAGATCCCGCGGCCCGACCGACTCGATATACGGCTTTTGTACCGCATTGATCGTCGCCGCAAGGCGCAGCTTGTCAAGGCTCACCGAAAAGACCTCTCTGAACTGGCGCACGGCCTCCTCGTCGCCGTATCGCCCCGCCAGCTCGCGCAGCAGCTTGGTCGGACGAATCCCCGTAAGACTGCCCCACGGCATGTCCATGGGGTACGCCTTCTGCAAGAGCGCATACGCAACGCGCTTGACCGCGCGCTTCTGCTGCCGCTTGCGTTCGAGGATATCCCCGCCGTCCGGCGACACAGGGAACGACGCCGACGCCGTGCCGAACGTGCCGGAGGCCGTGGCATTTTCCTCGTCCAACGTGATCGTCATCACATCGGTCGCGGGGTTGCCGTCCTCGTCCGTCGCGTCCGGGCGCACCTCGACCGCGCCCAAAAAGAGCCGAATTTCTTCGGCTATGTCATTCTCATAAGCGGGTACGTTGGTGATCAGTTGAACCATGGGTTGCTCCGATATCGTAACATGGGATTGCACCGGGCTTCGTGCGATACGCTCGTCGCTTCGCCGTGCCCCGGATAGAGAAGATAGCTTTGCGGCAGGGCGAGCACGCGGTTCAAGGAACGCATCAGCTCGCGCATGTTCCCGGTCGGCAGATCGGTTCGGCCGACGCCCTCGCAGAACACCGTATCGCCCGTAAACGCGAGCCCTTCCTCCTCGCACACAAAGCAGACGCCGCCCGCCGTATGTCCGGGCGTGTGCAGCACCGTGAGCCGATAGCCTGCGGCGTCGATCGTATCGCCATCGTTTACAAGGTTCGTCGGCTCGCAAGGGGTCAGGACGCCGCCCATCCAGTCCGCACGGCAGACATCGTCGCGGCGCAGGCCGTCCGCATCCAGCGTGTGGATCCACACCCGCGCCCCGGTCGTCGCCCTGACCTCGGCTACGCCAGCCAAATGGTCAAAATGCCGGTGCGTCAAAAGAATGTCGGTCAGATGCAGCTTGTGCTCACGCAGGGTCAGCAGCGTCGTTTCCGCATCAGACGGATCGACGACGAGCGCGTCCCCGCCCTCCGCGCGGTATAAAAAGTAGGCGTTCGCCCCCAAGGGGCCCATCGGCACCGTCAGCAGCATTAAAAGTTCCTCCGCGAATCGAGCAAGATCGTAAACGGCCCGTCGTTGGTCAGCGTCACCTGCATGTCCGCGCCGAACTCGCCGGTCTCCACCGGCACGACCTCCGACAGCCGTGCAATGCAGCGTTCATACAGCGGCACCGCCGTTTCGGGCCGCGCCGCGTTGCTGTAGCTCGGCCGTCTGCCCTTTCGCGCATCGCCGAGCAGCGTAAACTGCGAGATCAAAAGGATGCCGCCGCCGATCTCCACGACCGAACGATTCGGCACGCCGTTTTCATCGTCGAAGATGCGAAGGCCCAGGAGCTTGTCGCAGATATAGTCCGCATCAAAGTCGGTGTCCTGCACATCGACGCCGAGCAGCACGCATAAGCCCTTTTCGACCCTGCCGACGGTTCTCCCGCCGATCTCCACCCGCGCACCGGTCGTGCGCTGTACCACAGCTCGCATAGACTCTCCTTTGTCGATCATGAAATACGCGGCGCGGCGTATTTCCTTAAATTCTGTATACCTCGATGACCTCCGGCAGCTTTCTCAGGTTCGCCATGATCATCTTGAGCTGCTCGGTGCCGGTGACCGTGAAGGTCATATCCATGTTCGCGTCGCCGTCGTCGGTCGAGCGCGAAACGAGGTTCGTCATGTTCACGTTGAGGCTCGTCAGCACCTTCGAGACCTCCATCAGCGAGCCGGCCTTGTCGATCACGACCACGCGGATCGTGGCCGAGAACGTGGACTTCTCCTCCGCCGCCCATTCGACCTCGATGATGCGATCCTTGTCCCTGAGGAGGTTCTGCGCGTTTTTGCAATCCGCCCGGTGCACCGAAACGCCTCTGCCGCGCGTGATATAGCCCACGATGGGGTCGCCGGGAAGCGGATTGCAGCAGTTCGCAAAGAACACCGACATGCCCGGATCGCCGTAAATATAGATGCCGTTGCGCGCCACGCGCTTTTGCGGCTTCTGCGTCTCCTTGCCGGCCTCTTCCAACTTGCGGTTCATTTCCGCAAGGCGCTCGTCCTTGCGCTGCATTTCCATCAAACGGTGCAGCACCTGTCCCGCCGAAACGCCGCCGAACCCGATTGTGGCGTAGAGATCGTCCACCGACATGATCGTCAGCCGCTTCAGAACCTCGTTCACATACTCCGGCTTCATCAGGACGGACAGCGTCTGCCCGTGGCGCTTGGCGGTTTCCTCCAGCATCTCGCGCCCGCGCTGCATGTTTTCGTCGCGGTTCTCGCGCTTGAACCATTGCCGGATCTTGTTCTTGGCCGACTGGGTCTTGACGATGGACAGCCAGTCCCGCCGCGGCCCGACCTGCGCGTTCGAGGTGATGATCTCGACCACGTCGTTCGTTTTCAGCTTGTAATCGAGCCGCACCATATTGCCGTTCACGCGCGCGTGCTGACAATGGTGACCGACGTTCGTGTGGATGCGGTAGGCAAAATCGAGCGGCGTGGAGCCCACCGGCAGGTCGATGATCTCGCCGCGCGGCGTCAGCACAAAGACGTATTCGCCGAGGAAGTCCTTTAGGACGTTTTCGACAAACTCCTTGGAATCCTCGGTCGTTTCGTCGGCCTCGATGATCTGCTTGATCAGAGAGGTCTTCTGGTCAAGCTCGGTCATGACCTTCTTGTCGTCCTTGTACATCCAATGCGCCGCGATGCCGTATTCGGCGGTTTCGTGCATCTCATGCGTGCGGATCTGGATTTCAAACGGAATCCCGTTTTCGTTCATGACCGTCGTATGCAGCGAACGGTACATGTTCGGCTTCGGCATGGCAATATAGTCCTTGAACCGACCCGGCAGCGGCTTCCATGTCGCATGGACGACACCGAGCGCCGCATAGCAGTCGTTGACCGTATCGACGATAATGCGAATGGCGATCAGGTCATACAGCTCGTTCAGCTTATAGTTGTTCCGTTGCATTTTGCGGTAGGTCGAATACAGATGCTTCGGGCGTCCCGATATGTCGCCCTTGATGTTTGCCTCCTTCAGCAGCGTAACCATCTGCTGCATCGCGGATTCGAGCGCCTCCATGCGCTCATGCTGCTGCTCGTCCACCTCCGCGCGCAGCTTTTCGTATTCCTCCGGCATCAGATAGCGGAAGGACAAATCCTCCAGCTCGGAACGGATCACGCCCATGCCGAAGCGGTCGGCGAGCGGCGCATAGACCTCCAAGGTTTCCTTGGCCTTTCGCGCCTGCTTTTCGGGCGTACAGTAGGCCAGCGTGCGCATATTGTGCAGCCGGTCGGCGAGCTTGATAATGACGACGCGGACATCCTCCGCGATCGAAAGGAACAGCTTGCGCAGGTTCTCGGTCTGCTCCTGCTTTTTGGTGATATAGGTCTGATTGCCGCTCTTGGTCAGCTTGGTTACGCCGTCCACGAGCTTCGCCACCTCGGCGCCGAACATCCGCGCGATATCCTCGGACATGATATTGTCGCCGTCCTCGACCGTATCGTGCAGCACGCCCGCAATCACGGTCGGCGCATCCATGCCCATCTCCAGAAGGTACGTCGAAACGGTCAGCGGGTGCGTGACATACGGCCCACCGGCGTCGCGCCGCTGGTTGCAATGCACGCGCTCGGCAAACTCTATCGCCTCGCGCATCTTTTCGCCCTGCTCGATCCCGAACTTCTTTCGGAAATCGGCCAGCAGCTTTTCCTGTAATTCCGTTACGCCGTAATCTTCCATACCGTTCCTCACCGCCAATGGGTTTTATCGAGCACGGAGCGCGGTATACAGCCGCGTCCCCGTGATTTGCTTCTTCTCCGTCACATGCTGTTCAAAGAACCTTCCGCCCGCCGCCGCCGTAACGCCCGCTTCATACAGCACCAGCATCGTCAGCAGCTCCGCTTCGTCAAGATCCTCCATCCACAGACCGGTTTTCAGCTGCGCCCGCCGCCGGATAAAGACGCCGCGCATCTCGTTTTCGTCCGGATGCAGCGACGCCGCCTGCGCCGTGCGCAGCGCGTTCGCCTGGTTCGGCTCGCGCAAAAACGCCCCCGCCGCCCGAAGAAGCGGCTCCGGCACGCTCGCCCGGATCGCAGCAAGATACCCGTTCACGCTCGTCGTATCGCGGAACGTGTTCCGCTTCAGCGTACAAAGCGCCTCGACGTTTTCCGCATCCTTCAATCCCGCATACCTGTCGCCCATCCGGAACCCGACAAGCCGCAGCTTATCCGTCTCCTGCCGCAGCGTCGCCGAAAGGTGCGCATTCTCGCGCCCCATCGTGGAAAGTTCGCAAAGCGTTCCGGTCACGCGGAACACCGGCTCGCGGTTGCCCTCCCCAAACGGTGCGAGCATTTCCAGCTCCCGGCAAAAATCAACGGTGCAGTCCGCAAGGGAGAGCGTATCCTCGTATTCGATCGCCTCGCGCTCCGGCCCATCCGGAAAGCGCGCGGCTAAATCCTTCAGCAGCGCCCGGCGGCAGGCGTCGAAGTTCTCCGCCTTCATCGCCGCGCCCGCAGCCTGCGTGTGCCCGCCGAACCGTGTGAAAAACGCGCCGTGTGCCGACAGCAGGCCAAAGAGGTCGATCATCGGCACGCTGCGCCCGGAGCCGACGAGCTCGTCGCCCATCTTCGTAAACAGCAGCACCGGACAGCCGTACTGCTCCAGTATGCGCGACGCGACAATCCCGATCACGCCGGGGTTCCAGTCCTCGCCGCGCAGCATCAGCAACAGATGCTCGGCGCTCGGGTCGATCTGACGCTCGGCTTCGGTCAAGATTCGCTGCTCCTCGCTCTTGCGCGCGGCGTTGGCCGCGTCCAGCTCGGCGGCGTAATGCAGCCGCGTCGGTTCATCGCCGGCAATCAGCAGCTCCACCGCCCGGCGCGCGTCACCCATGCGTCCGGCGGCGTTGATCCGCGGCGCGAGCAGAAAGGCAAGCGAGGTCGCGTCGAGAGTCCGATCTCCCGCACCCGCCGCGTCGAGCAGCGCGCAAAGCCCGCGCTCCCGCCGGATCAGCGGTACGCCCCGCGCCACGATCGCACGGTTAAAGCCGGTCAGGGGCATCACATCCGCCACGGTCGCCAAAGCCGCTATCGGCAAAAAGCGTTCCTCCGGAAAGCCTAATTTTTCGGCAAGCAGCATGGCGACCACGCCGCCGCAGACCGAGGCGATCCGTTCGTCCTGTCCGGGACGCGTCGCGCACACGACCGCGTAGGCGTTCGGCAGCGTTTCGTGGCAGCGGTGATGGTCGGTCACGATGACCTCCATCCCGAGTGCGTTCGCAAGGTCGATCTCCGCATGCGCCGAAATGCCGTTATCGACGGTGACTAAAAGCTGCACGCCGCTTTCGGCGAGCTTTCGCACGCTGTCCTCGTGCATGCCGTAGCCCTCGCCCGCGCGAAGCGGGATGTAATAGGACACGTCTGCGCCGAGCAGCGCGAGCGCGCGATAGAGGATCGTCGTTGCGCATACACCGTCCACGTCATAGTCGCCGTAGATGCAGATGCGTTTCCGTTCCCGGATCGACCGGAGAAGCTTTTGCGCCGCCCTGTCCATATCCAGCAGCAGATCTGGCGAGGGCAGCGGCTGCCGGTCGGGATGCAGAAACGTATCGGCATCGGAAGCATTCCGGCACCCGCGCCGTGCCAAAAGGCGCAAAAACGGCTCGGAAAAATCGCACTCCCTGCGGAGCGTCTCCATTGCCGCCTCGTCCGGCTCGGTTGTTCGCTGCTTCCAGTCCATGGTGTGATCCTTTTCTAAAAGCGACCGCAAGAACCCCACGGCAAAATGGGGTTCTTGCAGGGTTGCTGTATTCTTTACAGGGCGATGGCGGCGGTGTCGCGGGCAATCGCCAGCTCTTCGTTGGTCGGCAGCACCATGACCTTGATCTTGCTCTCCGGCTTGGAAAGGACGATCTCCTCGCCGCGCGGAGCGGTCGCGTTCTTTTCAAAGTCGAAGTCGATGCCGAGGTAATCCATGTCCTGCATGATCAGCGCGCGCATCTTGGCGTCGTTTTCGCCGACGCCCGCCGTGAACACGATGCAGTCCGCACCGTTCATTTCGGCGAGGTAGGAGCCGATATACCGCTTGACGCCGAGCGCGAACATGTCGAGCGCCAGACCCGCGCGCTCGTTGCCCGCTTCCTTGGCCGCCCACAGATCGCGGAAGTCGCTCGAAACGCCGGAAATGCCGAGCATGCCGCTCTTCTTGTTCATCAGCGTATCGACTTCCTTGATCGAAAGGTGCATCTTATCCATGAGGAACGGCACGATCGCCGGGTCGATGCTGCCGCAGCGCGTACCCATCGGCAGACCCTCCAAAGGCGTGAGGCCCATCGAAGTATCGACGCACTTGCCGCCCTTGGAGCAGCTCACGGAGGAGCCGTTGCCGAGGTGGCAGGTGATAATCTTCACGTCGGGATCGCCGGTTCTATTAAGACGCTTGATCGCTTCGCCGGTCACGAACATGTGGGACGTGCCGTGGAAGCCGTAGCGGCGCACGGAGTGCTCGGTATAAACCTCATACGGCAGGGCGTACTGGAACGTCTTTTGCGCCATGCTCATGCCCCAGGCCGTATCGAATACCGCGACCTGCGGCGTATTCGGCATGGCAGCGCGGCACGCGTTGATGCCCATGAGGTTGGCGGGATTGTGCAGCGGGCCGAGCGGAATGACTTCTTCGATGGCGGCGATGCATTCGTCGAGGGTGACGGTCAGCGGATCCGCCTTCTTCGGCAGGGAGTAATTCTTGTCCCCGAATTTCAGGTACGGCCCGAAGCG
>JAFUDD010000113.1 GCA_017459315.1 Clostridia bacterium
CGCTGCGGTGAGCGCCACGGTCGTATGCGTCGGCGCTTCTGTCGGTGCGGCGGTCGGCGCCGCAGTCGGCACGGCGGCCTGTTTGGTTCCCGCGCACGCGAGACACAGCAGACACAGCAGCAGGGCAATCAATCGTTTCATGGCTTTCTCCGTGTATATGGTACTAAGAGTATAACACGCCGCGCGCCGTTTGCCAACCGGATTTGCGCCGATATGCGCATAAAAAGATTCCCCTGCCGAGCAGGAGAATCTTGGTTCGTCGGATGCAGCCGGGCTTTGCCCGATTCAGCCGTGCGCTCAATTTCCCATCGCGCTCTTGAATTCGCTCCAAGCCGCGTTGTAGGTTTCGATGAAGCTGCCGAGATCGTGATAGACCGAGCAGCGCGCGAGCGTTTCGTCGGAGGGATTGAACACCTCGTTCTCGGTGAAATCTTCATCGAGGAGGTTCATCGCGGCCTCGTTCGGGGTCGAATAGTAGATGAACTCGGTATTGCGCGCGGCAAGGTTCGCGTCATTCAGGAAGTTGATGAACGCATGCGCGGCCTCGACGTTCTTCGCGGTCTTGGGGATCACGACGTTATCGAACCAAACGTTGCTGCCCTCCTTCGGGATCACATACGCGAGGTCCTCGTTCTCCTCCATGCACAGGATCGCGTCGCCCGCATAGATGACGGCGAGCGCGGCCTTGTTGTTCATCATCGAGGAACGGATGTTGTCTGTGCCGCAGCCCTTGAGAAGCGGGATCTGCTTGATCAGCTCGTCCTTGGCCTGTGCGATCTCGTCCGGGTACTTGGAGTTCATGTCATAGCCGAGGCGGAGCAGAGAGATGGCAAGCGCGTCGCGGATCGAATCATACTGCCAGATCTGGCCCTTATACTTTTCGTTCCAGAGGATATCCCAGCTGTCAACCTCTTCGTCCACCATCTTGGTGTTGTAGAGGATGCCGATCGTTCCCCACATATACGGCAGGGAATACTTGTTGCCGGGGTCGAACGTATTGGTCACGTCGTACATACGCTGCGAAATGTTCTTTGCGTTCGGGATCTTCGCCATATCGAGCGGCTGCAGCAGATCGTCCGCGATCAGCTTTTCGATGATGTAGTCCGACGGGAAGCACATATCGTAGGGGTTATCCGCCGAGCGCAGCTTGATCAGCATTTCCTCGTTGCTCGTCATTTCGACGTAATTGACCTTCACGCCGGTCTCGTTTTCGAAGATCGTGATCAGTTCGGGGTCGATGTATTCGCCCCAGTTGAGGATGTTCAGCGTGCCGCCGATGTTTTCATACTGATCGCCGTCGGCAAAGCTGTAATCCGGTTCTTCCTCGTCGCCGTTCGCGGCGGGGGCGTTGTTCGAGCAGGCGACAAATGCCGTCAGCATCACGAGCGCAAGCGCAAATGCCAAAATCTTTTTCATGCCACATTTCCTCCCTTGTCCTTGAGTTTGACTTTCTTGCTTTGGATCTCATACTCATGCTCCTTGGCGAGCCGACGGAAATTCACGATCAGCAGCAGGGACACGAGCGGTACGAAGATCACGGTTGCCAGCGCCGGGTTCACGCCCCTTGCGCCGCGCGCCGCGGAATAGATATAGACCGAAAGAACGCTCTTGAGGTCGGATACAAAGTAGCTGACCACGAAGTCGTCCAGCGACATCGTCAGCGCCATGACAAAGCCCGACGTGATGCCCGGCATGATGTCCGGAATCACGGCTTTCATCAGCGCCTGCATCGGGGAGCAGCCGAGGTCCATCGCGGCCTCATACAGAAGATCGGAGCTTTGGCGAAGCCGCGGCATGACCGAGAAGATCACGTACGGGATGCTGAAGCTGATATGCGCGATCAAAAGCTTTGCAAAGTCCCCGACCTGCCGCGCGCCGAGCTCGGCCAAGAGCCCGTTGACGAACGCGAACAGCATCATGAACGTGATGCCGGTAACCAGGTCCGGGTTGACCATCGGGAGCTGCGAGATATTCAGCACGACGTTGCGCGTGCGCTTTTTCATCGCATAGATGCCGATGGCGGCGGCGGTGCCGATCAGCGTAGCGGCGACGCTCGTGATGCCCGCGACCTCCAGGGTCAAAAGCAGCGACTGCCCCGCTTCGCCGGTGAACAGCGTCATGTAGTTATGCAGCGTGAAGCCTTTCCAGTTGCCGAGGTTCGCATAGGAGATGCGCTTGCCGACCGTGAAATCGTTGAACGAGAACACGATCAGATAGATGATCGGCACATAAAGGAAGAACAGCATCAGCGCGAGATACACATATTTGAAGGAACGACCGAGCTTTTTCACCACATCTGTCCCCCTTCCTGCTGATCCTTGTCAAAGTAGTTCATGATCAGCGTGGATACGACCACGCACAGCAGCAGGATCAGCGACAGCGTGGAGCCCACCGCATAGTCGCCCTGCCCGGAGAGCTGCTTAAACGCCAGCTCGATTTCGTTGCCGTACAGGTTATACTTGCCGTTGCCGATCAGCGTCGGGACCGTGAACGCCGTGATCGCCGGGATGAACACCATCGTGATGCCCGACACAATGCCCGGCACCGACAGCGGCAGGATCACGCGGAAGAACGTCGTGATGCCGTTCGCGCCGAGGTCGTGCGCGGCCTCCAAAAGGTTCTTGTCCAGCTTTGCCAGCGTGTTGTACAGCGGCATGATCATAAACGGCAGGAAGTTATAGAAGAGCACCAACAGCACCGCGCCCTCGCTGCCGGTCAGCGTGCCGTTCTTCATGCCCAGCAGGTTCGGCAGAAAGTATTCGAGGATCGCCTGCCATGCGTAGGTGCGCAGCACGAAGTTCATCCACATCGGCACAAAGAACAGCACCGAAATGAACCCCGCGACGGACTTCTTCATGTTCGACAGGATGTAAGCGATCGGGTAGCCGAGCAAGAGGCAGATCCCCGTGGTTTTCAGCGCGATCTCCACGCTGATCCACAGCACGTTCCACCGCCCCGCGTCCGACAGCGTCTGCCAGAACTTGGTCAGCGTCCAGTCGCCGTTGACGTTCACCGCATAATAGAAGATGAACAGCATCGGCGCGGCGATAAACAGCACCATCCATACGATGTACGGATAGGCAAAGACTCTGCGCTTCATCGGCTCACTCCTCTTTGTCGGCCAGCACAATGTCCGCCGCATCGACCACAATGCCGATTTCCTCGCCGTCCTCCATGAACTCGTCGGAATGCGCGATCCAGTCGTTCTCCTCGCAGGAAACCGTGACCTCATAGTGCGTGCCGAGGAACATGCAGGCGCGGACCGTACCGGTCAGCTTCGCATCCTGCGGCGCGACAAGCTGCACCTTTTCGGGCGCGATCTCCGCGAGCGCGATCTCCTTGTTATCGTATTCGTCGAGATCGTTTGCCGCAAAGCCGACGTTGTCGATATAAACCATGCCCTCGCTCGGCCACACCTCGGCGTCGAACAGGTTGGTTGCCCGTGTCTTTTTCATGACGTGGATCGCATCCGGCGGGATCGAGATGCCGACCTGCTGCCCGACGGCCGCATAGTCGGTCGAATGGACGACCCATTCATAGCCGCCGCAGTCCACGTCGATCTCATAATGCACGCCCATGAACACGACCGAAACGACCTTGCCGGAGATGCGCGCGTCCTTCGGATCGACGATGTCGATATCCTCCGGGCGGATCACCACGTCCACCTCGACGTTCTTGCCGAAGCCCGCGTCCACGCACGGGAAGACCATGCCCTTCATGCGCACCTTGTAATCGTCGAGCATGACGCCGGGGACGATGTTGCTCTCGCCGATGAAGTCCGCGACGAACGGGTTCTTCGGCTCGTTGTAGATATCGGTCGGCTTGCCGATCTGCTGGATCACGCCGTCCTTCATGACCACGATCGTGTCGGACATCGTCAGCGCCTCCTCCTGGTCGTGCGTGACGTAGATGAACGTGATGCCGAGCTGCCGCTGCATCCGCTTCAGCTCCACCTGCATTTCCTTGCGGAGCTTCAGGTCCAGAGCGCCGAGCGGTTCGTCCAGAAGCAGCACCTTCGGCTCATTCACAAGCGCCCGCGCGATGGCGACGCGCTGCTGCTGACCGCCGGAAAGCTGGTCGATCCAGCGCTTGCCGTAGCCCTCCAGATTGACGAGCTTCAGCATGGCGTTGACCTTTTCTTCGATCTTGTCCTTCGGCGTCTTTTTGATCTTGAGGCCGAAGGCGATGTTGTCGTGCACATTGAGGTGCGGGAACAGCGCGTACTTTTGGAAGACCGTATTGATCTCGCGCTTGTGCGGCGGGACCTTGGCGATATCCACGCCGTTCATTTTGATCATGCCGGAGGACGGCATAATGAAGCCCGCGATACACCTGAGCAGCGTCGTTTTGCCGCAGCCGGACGGCCCGAGCAGCGTTAAAAACTCGCCGTCGTTGATGTAGAGATTGACATGCTCGAGCGCCACATCGCCCGCGTAGTCCTTGGAAATGTCGATCAGCTCGATCAAATGCTTTTGCTGTTCCATGCGTTGCCCCTCATCATAATGGAATATTGTCATGCCGGACTTGCCGGCAAGGTTCGTTTTCTCAGAACGACGGCGGTGTGCTCACCCAGAGCACCTTGGCCGCGGTCTTGCCCGTGTTCCGCAAATAATGCACGCCCGTCGGCCGAAGGTAGAAGCTCGATCCGCGCGATACGCGGTACTTTTTCTCGCCGTCGATCAGCGTGACCGCGCCGGTCAATACATAGCCGAACTCCTCGCCCTCATGCGGGTCGCGCTCCTCGGTTTCGGCGCCCGGCTCGACCGTGACGAGAATCGGCTCCAGCGCGTTCTTTTGCGCGTTGGTGACGAGCCACGTGATGTGCTCGCCCTCGGTGTCCTTTTCGAACATATCGTCCGGCGTGTAGACGACGCGTTCCGCCTTGCGGTCGTTGAAGAAGGAGGAAATGTCGGTGCCGAGCGCCTCCAATATGTCCATCAGCGTGGCGATGGACGGGCTTGTCACGTCGTTTTCGAGCTGTGAGATAAAGCCCTTTGTCAGCTCCGTGCGCGACGCCAGCTCCTCCTGCGTGAGACCGAGCCGCAGCCGCATGTCCCTGATCTTCCGTCCGATTTCCGGTCTGCCCGATTCCATGGCCGTTCACCCCTTTCGATGTGTCCGAGAACCGATCTGCTCCGTGCTTCGCAAAGTTTGGTATTTCTGAACCGGAG
>JAFUDD010000114.1 GCA_017459315.1 Clostridia bacterium
CGCAAGGCAATACGGGAAAACTGCAAAATTCCCTCTCGCTTTTTTCCCGTCCTATGGTATAATATAGCCAACAAACAGAAAGGAGCATCACCATGGATAAGTACGTTTGCGGTCCCTGCGGCTATGAGTATGATCCCGAGGTCGGCGATCCCGACAACGGTATTGCCCCCGGCACGGCGTTTGAAGACCTGCCCGAGGATTGGGTTTGCCCGATCTGCGGCGCCGGCAAGGAAGAATTTGAAAAGGAATAAGCCCCTGCATGGGCGCTCCGCTTCGGCGGGGCGCTTTTCTGTTCCGCCGCGACAGGTCACGTCGGGCGATAGGGCGCCGCGATTCCGCCGTTCCCGCGGAAAAAAGCAGTCAAAAAGGGTATGTGACCGACGGTGTCGTGACTTTTGGCGTGCCACGTGGCATAATGAAGCCACAAATGAAGCGGAGGACACCGACATGAAATTCAGTGAAAAGCTAAAGGCGCTGCGGCGCGACAACCACTTAACGCAGGATGAGCTGGCGGAGCGCCTTTACGTGACGCGCACGGCGGTGTCGAAGTGGGAAACGGACAAGGGCTTTCCGGGCATCGACAGTCTGAAGCTCCTGTCCGAGCAGTTCCATGTCAGCATCGACGAGCTGATCTCCGACAGCG
The DNA here is from genome assembly GCA_017459315.1 of Clostridia bacterium. The sequence continues at coordinate 644 of JAFUDD010000114.1, forward strand.
ATATCGACACACAGCGCCGTCTGAACGAGCAAAAGGCTGCGACGCTCTATTGGGTCGCCATCGGCTGCTTCGCCGCGTGCGCGATCCTGTCGGTCGTCGGTGTGCTGCTGCAAATTCGGTGGCTGCTCTACATCGGCTATGCGTGCATGGCGATCTACATCGGCGTCGCCCTGTGGCGCACGCGCTATACGCGCGGCAACGTGAAGAAAACCGTCGTCTCGCTCGTCCTCTCCCGCGTGATGATCGGCCTGATCGTGGCGCTCGTGCTGGTGTTCACGATCCTGCAAACGGACTGTGCCTGACGCATATACCAAGCCGGGGCACCCCGGCTCTTGCATTTTCCCTCCCTTTTTGGTACGATAACCGTATCATCCTCGGAGGTGTCCTATGTCCAAGCCATCCGTTCCCTGTTCCGTCTTTTCCGTGTCAAACGGCGGCAAGCGCATTGCCGGGCGCTGCTATGTGCCCGCAGGCGGCAGCAGCGTACCCGTAATCATCAGCCACGGGTTTATGTCCTCGATGCGCGAGACCGCGCGCTACGCCGAACGCTTCGCCGCGATGGGCTATACCGCCTACGTCTTTGATTTCCTCGGCGGCGCGCCGAAGAACGAAAGCGAGGGCGATTTTGAAAAGATGTCCGTGCAGACCGAGGTCAGCGATCTACTTGCGGTCATGGATTATGTTGCCGCACAGCATGGCAGCAAGGCCGAAAAGCTCATCCTTTGCGGCTGCAGTCAAGGCGGGTTTGTGAGCGCGCTCGTCGCCGCCGCGCACAGCAGCCGCGTGGACAAGCTGATCCTGTTCTACCCCGCCCTCTGCATCCCGGACGACGCGCGGCGCGGGCAGATGCAGTTTTTCAGGTTCGATCCGAAGAACGTCCCGGACCGCGTGACCGCGTTCGGCAGGCTCGCCATCGGACGGCGGTACATCGAGGACGCGCAGTCGCTCGAC
>JAFUDD010000115.1 GCA_017459315.1 Clostridia bacterium
CATCGCGCCGCGCTTGGAAAGGATCTGGATGGATTAATCCAAAAATGCGGCGGCAAAGCCAAGTGAAAGGACGCGCTTGACATTGCAGTGGAACAGCAGCGTCAGCAGGATCGACAGTATGGTATACTCGGTGACGTGGGCGAGCTTACGAACCAGCGCGCCCTTCACGGATAAGCCGAACAGGCCGAGCAACGGGTTTATGATGTGTGTCGTGAACCAGCCGCTTTCCTCCGCCGAAAGCTCCCGTGGCAGTAGGGACTGTCCCCAAATGAACAGAAGCATCGCAACCGTCAGCGCGATCAAAACATTTCGTTTTGTGATAATCCGTTTGTACAAATAAAACCTCTCCATCCGGATCAAATCCGGTATCGGTCAAGAACGGCGGGATGGCTTACGTTTCCTCCGTCTCCGCTTCCGGAACCGGAGTGATCAATTCGACGCCGACCCACACGCGATGCACCCGTCCGTCAAAATCGAACTCCACCTCGGCACGCTTGCGGCTGTGGTCGAAGCGGACGATCTTGCCTTCAAAGTTGCCGAACAGCGAGCGATCGAGCTTGACGACGCTCCCCTCCTTGACGGCCTTGAGAATGCCGATGGTGCCGTCCGTTTCATACAGCAGGCGGGCAAACGCACGATCCGACCCGTGCAACTCGTACATATCGTCAGGCGAACCGAGCAGACGCACAACGGAGGGCAGATTCCACAGCGTAGCGAAATCCGATATCGGTTCTTCGGTGTATAAAAAAACATAGCCGGGCAGGTATTCATGCGCTTCCTCATAGGTCTTGCCTTTGACCCATTTGCGCTGTATGATCTGCGGCATAAGTGCCTTTCCGAGCCCCATCTTGTTCAGCTCGGAGACGACCGTCGCGCATTTTTGCACAATGCAATACATACAATAACTGTGCATGAATACTCCTTTTCGGCATGGCTTCGCCGATCACAGGCTGAACCTGTGATAAAAACCGATATCGTCGAGTTCCGCGCCGCCCGCCAATCCGGTCGGTCCGGCTCTTTCCCCGTATGTCCCGCAGCCGCTCCGCCTCTTTCTGTTTTGCCCTATTTTACAGCGCAACAAAAAGCGCAGTCACCTGCTTAATCGGGGTTATTCTATCACATCTATTACATTCTTTCAAGTAGCGTTTATCACAAACCAGTCACAAATTCGTCAGTTTTTCTTCTATTTTACCAAAATGGGATAATTTTACTTTTATTTTCTCTGCAAATAATTGTTTTTCAGTTCAGAATGACGCCTATCGGTGAAAAAGCAATTTACTGTTTCCGCCGTTTTATTCCCGTTGAAAAAGCATTGTTCACAAAGATGTTGCAAATAATTGTCATAATTGGTTCATATTCTTAAAATTTCTACTTTTCATTTTGGACAAAATCATGTATGATAGGAGTGAACAAAAAGAATCGTGCTGCTGACAGGCACCTTTTATAATCGGAGGAAAAGTATCACAAAAAAGAAATTGAAATTCAAGCTGACCCCGGCCGGGATTCTGTTTTTAGCCGCCATCGGCGTCCTGATCATTGCCTTGATCGCCGTTATTGCGGTATTGAGCTCGAGCTGCAAGGGTGACGCCGCTTCGCGCAGCGCCAACGCGTCCGCTGTGCCGAGTGCATCCGCCGCGACGACTCTGCCCGATCTGTCGGTCGTGAGCGACGACCCCGTGACACCGAGCGACGAGCCCGCGACACCGACCGATACGCCGGAGCCGGAAACGACGCCCGCCAACATAACAGGTCTTGACCCGATTGCGACACCCGATCCGAATGCTACCACAGGTTCCGACGCAACCCCGACCGTAGGCATCACGACGCCGCAGCCGCAGAACGCCACAGCTGCGCCCTCGGCCACCGCGACGGTTTACAAGTCCCCGACCTCGAAGCAAAAGAAGGCGGCCAAGGACGGCTATATCTACAAGGACAATGTAAACATGCGCAAGGGGCCTGGCACCAGCTACGAACTTGTCAAAAAGGATATCGCCAAGAATACGTCCGTCACGTTGTATGAGCTGCAGAACGGCTGGTGGTTCTTAAAATGCGGCTCGAGCTACGGCTATATCAAGAAGGATTTCATCAAGGAAGGCAAGCCCGCCGCCACGCCGAAGCCGACTGCTTCCACGGAAAGCGGCACCTACGACGGCACGATCAAGACCAACAGCGTTGCCGCGCTGCGCAAGGAAGCGGATTCGTCCTCCAAGTGCATCAAGGAGCTGTCGAACGGCGACTAGGTGTCGGTCTAGTACAAGAGCAAGGGCAAGGACGGCAAGACGTGGTATTACGTGAAGGCCGGCAGCAACAAGGGTTATGTTGTAAGCTCGCTGCTCAGCACAAGCAGCAAGGTGCCGAGCAAGTAATCCTTCTCCCATCGATATGCAAAAGCACCCAGCAGATGCATGGGTGCTTTCTCTATCTTGGAATATCCCGGTTATCGGTCGTCGAACGTGCTGTCGTTTTCCTTGGTGCGCATCCGATCCCACAGACCGTATTTTTCGGTGTTTGTGATCGCGTGCATCATCTTCACGTCGGCGTCGGGGACGATCTTGCAAAGATACTGGATCAGGTTCTTGGCTTCCTCGCGCTTGGTTGAGCCGGCAACGTCACAGTTAGCAGGCAAAACCGGCAGTTCCAGCTGTCGAGCGACCGACAGGCAGTGCTTTTCCGGCACATACACCAGCGGACGGATCACCGTAATGCCGGTGCGATTGAGATACGTGACCGGAGCAAAGGTGTTCATGCGTCCCTCGTACAGCATGGACATGAGCAACGTTTCGAGCACGTCCTCCCGGTTATGGCCGAGCGCGACCTTGTTGCAGCCGCGTGCCAACGCCGCATTGTTGAGTGCGCCGCGGCGCAGCTTGGCGCACAGCGCGCAGGGCGAACGCTCCGCCCGATACTCGAACACGACCTTGCCGATCTCCGTGCGAATCACCTCGAACGGGATATCAATGGAGGCGGCATAGTCGATGATCGGCTGTACGTTCTGATACTTCAAGCCGAGATCGAGCATGACGGCGCAAACGTCGAATTTGGTTTTGGAGAACATCTGATACAGCTTCATC
>JAFUDD010000116.1 GCA_017459315.1 Clostridia bacterium
CGACCGGCGGGCTGCTCCGTCGGTCGAAATTTTTTTACCGATTATTTATAGCTTCGCAATGTCTCGTTGTACGCGGTGATGATGCCGTGGAGCATATCGACCTGCGTGAAATCGTCCATATAGGCAAGGTTGATTTCGCGCATCATCGAGAGGTTTTCCACGGGCAGCACCGCGATCTTTTTCTTTTTCAGCTCGTCGAGACAGACGCTCTTGGGCAGCACGGACACGCCGAAGTCGCGCCGGATCAGATCCTTGATCGTTGCGATATTGTCGAGCTCCAAGATCACGTTGAAATCGCGGATGTCCATGTTGTTGCTCTCGAGGTGCGCGGTAAACAGGTTGCGCGTGCCGGAGTTCGGCAGGCGGATGATCATGCGCTCCTTTTTCAGCTCGTTCAGCGTCACCATGCTGCGCTGTGCAAACGGATGGTTCATCGACACCGCAAGCATCAGACAGTCCGTGTCGAGCAGCAGATAGTGGACGGAGGTAGACGGCACGCGCCCCTCGACGATGGCTAAATCTATTTCATAGTTTTTCAGCTTTTTATAAAGATTATTTATCGTGTCCGTCACCATCGTTATAGTGACCTGCCCGTGCTCGGCGCAGTATTTGGCGAGCGCCTCCGCGACCGGGTTGCTTTCGGCGGTGTGCGTGATGCCGATGGTGAGGTGCGTGACGAGCTTTTTGCTGTCGGACAGATCCTGCCGGAGATTGTTATACAGGCCGAGCAGCTTTTTGGCGCACTTCACAACGGCCTCACCCTCACGCGTAACGACGATTTCGCCCTTTCTGCGGTCGAAAATCCGGATATTCAGCTCCTCCTCGAGCACCTTGATATGGTGACTGACCGCCGGTTGGGTGATCGACAGCTTTTTGGCGGCTTCGGAAAAACTCTTGCTTTCATAGACCTGCAGTAGCGAGTACAGCTTGGGATCGAGCATGGTGACCTCCATTTATAAAAAAGCTTTATGGACTGCTCTGTAAAATTGATTTTACATAGTTATCAATATCTATTATAATACCATAGTTAAAACAAAAATCAAGTCATGAAAGGCGGATTTTGGTATGACTTTGGCAGGGTATATGTTCGGACAGTTTTCGATCGGACAGTACTTGGAGTTTTTTGCACGTATCCTCGTTGCCTGCGTCTGCGGCGCGGCCATCGGCTTTGAGCGCAGCAAGCGTTATAAGGAAGCGGGCATCCGCACGCATATCATCGTCTGCTGTGCGGCAGCGCTGATGATGATCGTTTCCAAATACGGCTTTGCCGATCTTACCGACGCGGCGGGCAGGGCGTTCAACGGATCGCGCGGGGCGGATCCGGCGCGTATCGCTGCGCAGGTTGTCAGCGGTGTTTCCTTCCTCGGTGCGGGCATCATCTTCCGCAACGGCACCTCGGTGCGCGGCCTGACGACGGCGGCGGGCATCTGGGCGACGGCGGGCATCGGCCTTGCGATCGGCTCCGGCCTCTATGTCATCGGCACCTTTGCTACGATCGTTGTGGCGCTGCTGCAGGTCATCATGCACAAATACGCGCTCAGCGCCGATTCCATGACCATCGGCACGATCCATTGCACGGTGCAGAAATCCGACGTGTTCCGCGCGGCGCTCGTGCAGTATACGACGGCGCAAAAAATGCAGATCGTGGCGAGCAAGATCGCGTTCAACGACGACGGCAGCGCCACCTACGATATCTCGCTCCGCATGGACAACAGCATCACGATCAACGATCTGCTGACGTTCCTTGAAACCAACGAGGGCATCCGCGATATTCGCTGCGAGCTCGGTAAATAATCAAATGGTATCCTATTTTGGGAAGCCGCCGTTCTGCGCGGCTTCTTTTTGCATGTCCCAAAACCGCAAAACGGCGGGAACGGCGCATTGTCCGCTGTGCACGGACGGTATATTGCGTAAAAAGGATGTAATACGATCGGTTTTTAGGCGTAAAATCGCCGGAGGCTCTTGTTTTTGCGGGCACGGGTGTGATAAAATATAAACCTATACGGAGGGGCATACCACATGAAAAGCATGACCGGCTACGGCAAGGGCGTTGCCGCCCGCGACGGACGCGAGCTCGTGATTGAATTGAAAAGCGTCAACCATCGCTTTTTGGATATCGGCATCCGCGTGCCGCGTATGCTGGGCTGCACCGAGGACACCATCCGCAAGGTGCTGAATACCCGGCTTTCGCGCGGCCACGTCGATGTGTTCATCAGCTATCGCAACATGCGGGAGGACGCGAAGTCCGTTCGGATCGACACGCAGCTGCTGACGGCGTATGTCACTGCCGCGCGGCAGGCGCCCGCGCACCTCGGTCTGGAGGACGATCTGACGCTGGCAAACGTGCTGCGGCTGCCGGATGTGTGCGAGATCGTCGCCGCCGATGAGGATACCGACGCGCTGATCGCCCTTGCGGACGAAGCTACCAACGCCGCTGTGGACGCGCTCGAAACCATGCGCGAGGCCGAGGGCGAACGCCTAAAGGCCGCGCTGCAGGCCGGCGTCGATGCGATGGCGGCGTATCGGGAACGGATCCTTATGCGCGCGCCGCTGGTCGTGGAGGACTACCGCAAGAAGCTCACCGAGCGCATCGAGTCCGTTTTATCGGACACCGAAATCGACCGTGCCCGGCTTGCGACCGAGATCGCGCTGTTTGCGGATCGCGCCTGCATCGACGAGGAGCTGGTGCGGCTGCAAAGCCACATCACGCAGTTCCGCGCGTATCTGGAGGCAAGCGAGCCCATCGGCCGCAAGATGGACTTTATCATTCAGGAAATGAACCGCGAGTGCAACACGATCGGCTCGAAGGCGAACGATACGGAGCTGACCAATGCGGTGCTGTTGTGCAAGGCCGAGATCGAGAAGCTGCGCGAGCAGATTCAGAACGTGGAATAGCGTATGAAAAGCAGCGAACAGCTTATCAGCATCGGCTTCGGCAACATTGTGCAGAGCGCGCGGATCGTCGCCATCGTCGGGCCCGATTCCGCCCCGATCAAGCGCATCATTCAGGACGCGCGCGAACGGAACCTGCTGATCGACGCAAGCTGCGGACGCAAGACGCGTTCCGTTCTGATTATGGACAGCGAGCATGTGATCCTGTCCGGCTTACAATCCGAAACCCTCGCGCATCGGCTTTGCGCCGATTATCACGATGAAGAAAAGGCGGAGGAAGTATGAAGCAGACGACTGCGGGGCTTTTGCTGGTCGTATCGGGACCGGCGGGGGTCGGTAAGGGGACCGTAGACGGAGCGCTGATGGAGCGGCACCCGGAGATCAAGATGTCCGTTTCTGCGACGACGCGCGCGCCGCGTCCGGGAGAAATCGACGGCGTACACTACTTTTTCAAAACGCCGGAGCAGTTTCAGACGATGATCGACAATGACGAGTTTCTCGAATACATGCACGTGTTCGGCATGAACTATTACGGTACGCCGCGCGCCTATGTGTTGGAGCAGCTTGCCAGGGGGAACCATGTGATTTTAGAGATCGACGTGCAGGGCGCGCGCCGCGTGAAGGCTGCGTTCCCGGAAGCGATCCGCATCTTTATCGCGCCGCCGTCGATGGCCGTGTTAAAGGAACGTCTGATCGGCCGCGGCACCGAAACGCCGGAGCAGATCGCACGGCGCACCGAAACCGCGTATACCGAAATGCGGGCCATGCCCGAATGCGACTATCTTGTGATCAACGACTCTGTCGAACAGGCCGTGCAGCAGATGGAAGCGATCATTGCCGCCGAGCAATGCTCCGTGCGGCACAATGCCGAAGTAATCGAAACGTTTTTAGGAGGAATCGAACAATGCTGAATCGTCCCGCTTTGAATGAACTGGTTAAGAAGGCCGGCTGCCGCTATCTTTTGGTTACCGCCGTCGCCACCCGTGCGCGCCAGTTACAGGATCATCCCGAGAAACTCAACGGTCGCAAGCCCGTCTCCGTTGCCGTGGACGAACTCTATCATGGCGATATTACCGTTACCGCACCCAAAGAGGAGCAATAACCGAGCAGAGAAATTTGATCGGGATGTCCGCTGCGGTAAACGGCGGACATTCTTCTTTTATTGACAGGTTCTTTACAAACTATGTACGCCGAAATCGTTGTCGATATCAACCACAGCGCGGTGGACCGGTTCTTCACCTACCGTGTCCCCGATGCGCTCCCCGTGCGCGCCGGTCATCATGTGTTCGTTCCATTCGGACAGGGCGACCGGCTCAAGGAGGGCTTTGTCGTCGCGCTCAAGGAAACCTGCGACCTCGATCCGTCGGTCGTCAAGGACGTGGTGCGGATCATCGAGCCGTATCCGGTGATCCTGGAGGAGCAGATCAGCCTTGCCAAGTGGATGCATTCCGCTTATCGCTGCCTGTTTATCGATGCGCTCGCCTGCATGATTCCCGCACAGCTGCGCGGCCAGCGCGTGCGTGAAAAGAAGGTCGTCACCGTCTCGGTGGCCGAGGGCATCAATGTCGAGGAGCAGATCGCGCTCCTATCCCGTGCGCCCGTACAGCAGACGGTTTTGCGGATCGTGAACGACGCGGGCGAGATCCCGAAAAGCGAGGTCGCAAAGCTCCTGCCCGGCGCAGCAAGCGCCATCACGGCGCTGATCAAAAAAGGCATCCTCACCGAAGGGGATTTGGCGGTGTTCCGTAAGCCGAATACGCCGATCCTGCACGAAAAGCCGCATACGCTGACCGAAAAGCAGCGCGCCGCAGTCGAAACGATCACCGGCGCCATGCACGATCCCGCGCACAATACCGTGCTGCTGCACGGCGTCACGGGAAGCGGCAAGACCGAGGTGTACCTCTCCGCGATCCGCGCGTGCATCGACGAGGGCAAGCAGGCAATCGTCCTCGTTCCCGAAATTTCCCTGACGCCGCAGACCGTCGGCCGCTTTGCCGAACGCTTCGGCGACCGGATCGCCGTGCTGCACAGCAGGCTCTCAAGCGGAGAACGCTTTGACGAATGGCGGCGGATCCGGCTCGGCCTTGCGGATATCGTGATCGGCGCGCGAAGCGCCGTGTTCGCGCCGGTCGAACGGCTCGGCCTCATCATCATTGACGAGGAGCATGAATCCTCCTATCAGAGTGAAAAAACACCGCGCTATTCCGCCATCGACATTGCGGACCGGCGGTGCAGGGACGCGGGCGGGGCGCTCGTGCTCGGCAGCGCGACGCCGCAGCTGCTGTCCTACTACCGGGCGCTGTCCGGTCGGTATACGCTGTGCTCGCTGCCCGACCGTGTCGCGGGCAGACCGCTGCCGACGGTGGAGGTCGTGAACATGCGCGACGAGCTGCTGCTCGGCAACAACAGCATTTTTTCCGACCGGCTGACCGAGCTGCTGGCCGAAACGATTGCCAAAGGACAGCAGGCCATGCTGTTCATCAACCGCAGAGGGTATTCCACGTTCGTCGAATGCCGCAACTGCGGATATGTCCTAAAGTGCGACAACTGCGACATTTCGCTGACGTATCACAAGGTCGAGGGTCGCACGCGCTGCCACTACTGCGGGCTGACAAAGCCTTTGCCGAAGGAGTGCCCGAGCTGCCATAAGCCGTTTTTGAAGCAGTTCGGCATCGGCACCGAGCAGGTCGAGGAAACGCTGCATAAGCTGTTTCCCGCGGTGCGGAGCCTTCGGATGGACACCGATACGATGCGCACCAAGGACGCCTATAACCGCATCCTGTCCGCGTTTGCGGCGGGGCAGGCGCAGGTGCTGATCGGCACGCAGATGATCGCCAAGGGACACGATTTCCCGAACGTCACGCTCGTCGGGGTTGTCGCCGCCGATACGACGCTGAACCTGCCGGACTATCGCTCGCCGGAGCGCACGTTTCAGCTGCTGACACAGGTAGCGGGCCGCGCCGGGCGCGACGAAACGCCGGGGCGCGTCGTGCTGCAAACCTACGCGCCGCAGCATCCGATCATCCGGTTTGCGAAGGAGCAGGACTATCCGGGCTTCTTCCAATACGAGATCGCCGAGCGCAAAAAGATGCTCTATCCGCCGTTTTCGCTGTTCCTCCGCGTCGTGTTTGCGGATCAGCGCGAGGCGACGGTGGCGGAGGCGTGCATCGCCTATACCAAGGCGCTCGAAAAGGAGCTGCGCGCGATGCTCGGCGAGGCCGGGAAGAACGATATCCTGCTGCTCGTCGCGGCCGAAGCACCGATTGCCAAGATCTCCGGCCTTGTGCGCTACCAGCTGCTGATCAAGCTGCTCCGCACCAAACGGCTCCCCGCCGCCGTGCGGCTGATCTATGATTTCCAGAACGCGCACAGCGACGTGTGTGCCGACGTGCAGCTGGAGGTCAATCCGCAGGATATGTATTAGCGTCGGACGCAATGAAATTCGCCTGCGGCGAATGAAATGGCTTCGCCGTGAAATGCCGCTTTGTGACATGAAATGTTTGCAAGCAAACAGGAAGGAAGAATCTCCCTACGGAGAAACGATGACATTCTATGACAAGGCCATTGGCCGTTACCTCTTAACCCAAATCCACCACAAGGAGGAACAGGAGCTATGCGCATTCGTTGAAACCCCTTCCGCATCTGTGTGATGCGTCAAGCTGTCTTTGCCGAGGGCAAAGGGAACCACCGCTATGCAACACAGGAGTAATATTGGATATATGAAAAAGCAACCGAATCGAAACCGGGCGCTCGTCATGGATTCGCTGCACGGCTATAAACGCTATCTGCTGCTCGCAGCGGTCGAGGTGCTGATCGCAACGCTGATGCTGTATCTGACCTCGTATGTGACGAGTTTCGCCCTTGACTACGTCCTCCTGGGGGACGACCCGTCGCTGCCGAAGTGGCTCTTCGACTTTCTGGTGGCGCACAGCGACGTCACCAAAACCTACTGGTTCTGCGGCCTGCTGTTCTTCGTGTTTACCGTGCTGAACGGTCTGTTCACGTTCCTTCGCCGCCGCAACGTTTCGGTCGCGTCCGAGCAGATGGCCAAAAAGATGCGCGACACGCTCTACTGCCACCTGAACGAGGTGCCTTACGACTACCATAAGCACGTCAGCACCGGCGACTTAGTGCAGCGCTGCACGTCCGACGTGGACACCGTGCGCCGCTTTATCGCCAATCAGATGATGGAGATCGTGCGCACCGTCGTCATGTTCTTCACCGCGCTTGTCATGATGCTTGCCATCGACGTGCGCATGTCACTGATCTCGATGGTTACGCTGCCGATCCTGGCGGTGCTCAGCTTTGTTTACTTCCGCTTTGTGCGAAAGTATTTCACCGAGGCCGACGAAGCCGAGGGCGCTCTGTCTACCGCGATCCAGGAGAACCTGACCGGCGTGCGCGTCGTGCGCGCCTTCGGCCAGCAGCGCGCGGAGTATGACAAGTTCACCAAGCTGAACACGGACTACCGGCAAAAGAACATCTTCCTGAACCGCCTGATGGCCTACTACTGGAGCGGCTCGGACGCCATCGGCTATGTGCAGATCGCGCTGTCGCTTGTGTTCGGCGTGTACTTCTACGCTCAAACGCGCGGCACGGCCGATCCGTTCACGCTCGGCAATATCTATCTGTTTCTGTCGCTCACCAACCGGCTCACGTGGCCGGTGCGGCAGCTCGGCAGAATCTTAGCCGATCTCGGCAAGGCGACCGTTTCGCTGAACCGTCTGAATGAAATCCTGAACGTCCCCGCCGAGGCAGAGCCCGGCGCGGCAAAGCGGGATATCGACCTTGTCGGGGATATCACGTTCGACCATGTCTGCTTCGGCTATGACACGCCGAACGACGTGCTGGACGACATTTCCTTCACCGTCAAGGCGGGGCAGACCGTGGCGATCCTCGGCAGCACGGGCAGCGGCAAGAGCTCGCTTGTGCAGCTTTTGCAGCGGCTCTACACGACCACGTCCGGCACGATTTCCATCGGCGGGACGCCGATCAACGATATCGACCACGAAACGCTGCGGCGCAATATCGCCATCGTTTTGCAGGAACCATTCCTCTATTCGCGCACGATCAAGGAAAACATCAAGCTTGTCCGGCCCGACGCGACCGATGAGGACATGTACGATGTGGCGAAGGAAGCGGCCGTGCACGACGTGATCATGTCGTTTGCCGACGGGTATGATACGATTGTCGGCGAACGCGGCGTGACGCTGTCCGGCGGACAGCAGCAGCGCGTGGCGATTGCGCGGGCGCTGATGCAGAATGCGCCGATCCTGATCTTCGACGATTCGATGAGCGCCGTCGATACCGAAACGGACGCAAAGATACGCGATTCGCTGCATGCGCGGCACGGCGCGGGCATCCTGTTTTTGATCTCGCACCGCATCACGACGCTGTGCGAAGCGGATGTGATCCTTGTGCTGGAGCACGGCAAGCTGGTGCAGATGGGCACGCACGACGAGCTGATGCAGCAGGACGGCCTCTATCGCCGCATTGCGGAGATTCAGGACGCGCCGGTGAAAGGAGGTGCAGTCGTATGAGTTACGATACCGAGCAGGATTATCAAAACCAAAAAGTCGATCTGAGCCTGTGGAAACGGCTGTTCGGCTATGCGCTGCGCAACAAAAAGCAGCTGGTGCAGAACATCATCGCCCTGATCATCGTCGCCGTGATCGACACGCTGTACCCGATCATGACGCGCTATGCCATCGACCACCATGTGAACCCCGGCGGCGAACCGACGCTGGACGGGATCTGGCTGTTCGCGCTCGGCTATGTCGCCTTGATCCTTGTGCAGACATACGGCACCATGACGTTCATCAAGCGTTCCGGCGATATCGAAATGGCGATCTCCTACGATATCCGGCAGGAAGCGTTCTTGCATCTGCAAAACCTGTCGTTTTCGTTCTACGACAAAACCTCCGTCGGCTATCTGATGGCGCGGATGGTCAGCGATGTCGGCCGCATCAGCGAAATGATTTCGTGGAGCATGGTCGATGTGCTTTGGTCGAGCTGCTACATCGTGTTCTCGATCGTGGCGATGTTCCTGTATAACTGGAAGCTTACGCTGGTCGTGCTCGCGGTGATCCCGCCGCTGGCGCTTGTCAGCTATTACCTGCAAAAGAGCATCTTAAAGTATCAGCGTGCCGCCCGCAAGCAGAACAGCCGCATCACCGGCGCGTTCAACGAGGGCATCATGGGCGCGATGACGACAAAGACGCTGGTGCGCGAAAAGGCCAACGACGCCGAGTTCGAGGAGATCTCGACCGACATGAAGAAGGCTTCGGTCAAGGCACAGGTGCTCGGCGCGACGTTCTTCCCGCTGATCATCTCCCTGTCCGCGATTGCCACGTCGGCGGCGCTGATCCTCGGCGGCGCGGGCGTGAGCGCCACACTCGAGGGCGGGGCGACGTTCCTCGGCGCGATCACGGCAGGCACGCTCGTATCGTTCATCACGTATGCCAGCGGCCTGTTCGAGCCGATCCAGAACCTTGCGGGCATCCTGGCCGAGCTGCAGAGCGCGCAGGCGAGCGCGGAGCGCGTGATCGGCCTGCTGGATACGAAGTCCGATATCAACGATACGCCCGAGGTCGTCGAGCGTTACGGCACGACGATGGATCCGAAAAAGGAAAACTGGGAACCGCTTGTCGGCGATATCGAGTTTGTACACGTCGATTTCCATTATAAGGAAAGCGAACC
>JAFUDD010000117.1 GCA_017459315.1 Clostridia bacterium
CCACCTTCAAATGCTTTGCCAAGCGATCCGACAAGCGGTTTCCGATGACTTCCGAACAAATCTGCCGTGAGCTTGGGCACACGATTTTGACGGCCTATCCGAACCTGACCGTGGATGTGCATTATCCGAAAATCAAGGTCACGGTAGAGGTTCGTCAGAATCATGCGTTTGTGTTTACCAAGGAAATGCGCGGTGTCGGAGGTATGCCTGTCGGAACCAACGGCAAGGCAATGCTGCTGATTTCCGGCGGAATCGACAGCCCAGTGGCCGGTTACATGATCGCAAAACGCGGTGTTTCCTTGGCGGCAGTTCATTTTTACAGCTACCCGTATACAAGCGAGAGGGCAAGGGATAAGGTTGTGGAACTTGCCAAGATCGTCGCGCGCTATGCGGGCGAGATCGACTTGTACCTTGTTTCCTTCACCGAAATCCAGCTTGCAATTTATGATCAATGTCCTTCGTCCGAAACGACCGTGCTGATGCGTCGCCTGATGATGAAGATTGCTGAACGCATTGCCAACAGCTGCGGTGCGCAGGCTTTGATTACCGGAGAGGCCATCGGGCAGGTCGCCAGTCAGACGATGGACAGCTTAGCATGCACGGATGACGCGGTAAGTCTGCCGGTGTTCCGTCCGCTGATCGGTTTTGATAAGGAAGAAATTATTGAACGCGCACAGCAGATCGGAACGTTCGACACATCGATTCAGCCGTATGAAGATTGCTGCACCGTGTTTGTGCCGCAGCATCCCGTCACACGGCCGAAGGTTGAACAGCTTCGGCAGAGCGAATCCCTTGTGGATTTTGAACCGATGATCGAAAAAGCCATTGAAACCGCGGAACTCATGAAAATTTCACAGTTTGTTTCGGATTAAAAGACATATATTGTGGTATACTGTTTGAAATCGAACAGGAAGGAGTGAATGCCGTATGAAATATCTGTTCCGGCTGATCGGCTTTATCGTCGTTATCGGCATTGTCGCTGCCTTGGCGCTGTATACCTTGAACAGCTTCGGTTATCTGCATGGCTCCCTGTCCAAATGGATCAATGACGTAGCAAACCATTGTCAGGGTACGGTCAATGATACAATGGACTTTCTGGAAAACCAGGATTATATTCCGTTCCCGACCGCGGCGCCGAGCACCGAAAAGCCTGTACTGACTTTTCAGGAACCGTAAATTTAAGGCTTGACAAATGAATAACCGAATGATAGAATAGCATTCGGTTCCAAGCTTCTGGGTGTAGCGCAGTTTGGTAGCGTGCTTGAATGGGGTTCAAGAGGCCGGAAGTTCAAATCTTCTCACCCAGACCATAGAAAAAACGCCCTATTTTCGGGCGTTTTTCGTGTTTTTGGGCGGCAAATCGAAGCGGTAAAAATCGCCTGTTTTTCGCGTCTGACCCTTTTTTGACCCTCGTGTGACACCGAAACCGATTCCGGGCAGCAAGGCGTAAGGACAGAAAAAGAACGCCGCGTTTTGCAGCGTTCCAAATTTGCCGATTCTAACGATTCTAACGGGGGTATTTTCGATTTTGCGGGTTCGTGCGTCCAGTTGACCCATCCCGCCCGAAAAATCGGATTTGACCGCCCTGCGCGGCGCACGTTAAACGGTGTAGGTCTTTGCTATAAACTGTTCCATCTGTTCGGTAGAATCCTTCTTGCGCTCCTCCGACAATTTGGTGTAGATTTTCAAGGTCGTAACCGCGTCTTTGTGACCCATCAGCTTTTGCGCCGTTATCAAGTCCACGATCGCGTCATACAGTGTTGTGCAGAACGATACGCGGAGGTCGTACAAAGTCCAGTCGAGCGCCGTCCACGTTTTGTTGGGGTTCTTCTTCTGCCATATATCGCGCCGGAAGCCCTGCGACACCTCGGGCGACGGTATGCCGTTGATTATCCGTTCGAGGTAGTTGCGGAACGATTCGAGGGCTTGGTTTATGCTGTGGGCGGTGTGCGGCGTGCCGTCCGCTTTGGTGTTCACATATCCGGTCAAATTGCGTTCCCGCA
>JAFUDD010000118.1 GCA_017459315.1 Clostridia bacterium
ATTACATGGGCATTGCCGACAAGGCCGCGTCCGACGACGAAAAGGTCAAGGCGCTGATCGCGTTCCTCCGCAAGATGAACGACGACCTCAACATCCCGCATTGCATCAAGAACTACGGTGCGGACAGCTACCCCACCGAGCAGGGCTTCGTTCCCGAGAACGTGTTCCTCGATCGTCTGCATGACATCGCCGTGAACGCGATTGCGGACGCCTGCACCGGCTCCAACCCGCGTCAGCCCAGCGTTGAAGAGATGGAAAAGCTCCTCAAGTGCTGCTACTATGACACCGAGGTTGATTTCTAATGACAAAAGTGCACCGGAAGCGTCCGATTTTCAGGGCGTTTCCGGCACCCATATAAAAAGACTACAATAGGGAAAGGAAACAAAACCAAATGAAGAACTACTTTGATCTGACCGGTCGCGTTGCGATCGTCACCGGCTGCTCCACGGGCCTCGGCGTCCAGATGGCAAAGGCACTCGCGTCCCAGGGCGCAACGATCGTAGCGCTGGCCCGCCGCCAGAACCTGCTCGACCAGGTTGCCGCAGAGCTGAAGGAAACCTATGGCGTCGAAGCCATCGGCATCGCCTGCGACATCACCAAGACCGAGAGCGTTGAAGCTGCCGTAGACGCCACGCTGGCGAAGTTCGGCCGCATCGACATCCTGATCAACAACGCCGGCACCGGCGCCGTCGCTCCGGCAGAGGACATCACGGACGACCAGTTTGCGAACGAAGTCAACATCGACCTGTTCGGCTCCTTCAAGGTAGCCCGTGCGGTTGCGAAGAAGGCCATGATCCCCGCCAAGTACGGCCGCATCATCAACATCGCTTCGATGTACGGTCTCGTCGGCAACAAGATCGCGCCCGCTTCTCCGTACCATGCGGCCAAGGGCGGCGTCGTCAACCTGACCCGTGCTCTCGCAGCGGAGTGGGGCGACAAGGGCATCACCGTCAACGCGATCTGCCCCGGCTACTTCTACAGCCCGCTGACCGTGGACACGCTGAACTCCGAGTTCTTCCAGAACTATGCCCGTACCATGATCCCCGAAGCCCGTTACGGCAACGAGGGCGAGCTGGACACCGCGGCTCTGTTCCTTTCCTCTCCGGCTTCCACCTACGTCAACGGCGTCATCCTGCCCGTGGACGGCGGCTACACCTGCATGTAATGCAGCCGGAAATTTCTTAAAAACACACCAAAGCAGCCGCCTTTTTCGGTCGGCTGCTTTGGGCGGTTTATATCAAACAAACAGTAAGGAGAAAAAACTGTGTACAAGATCGTAACGAAAAAGAATCTGAATCCGACCGTTACGCAGATGGAGATCGACGCGCCCCTCGTCGCCAAGAAGGCGAAGCCCGGCCAGTTCATCATCCTCCGCGTCGATGCGGAAGGCGAGCGTATCCCGCTGACCGTTGCCGGTACGGACCCCGAAAACGGCACCGTCAAGATCATTTTCCAGATCGTCGGCGCGACGACCGAAAAGCTCAACCATAAGGAAGCGGGCGAATACCTGCAGGACTTCGTCGGCCCCTTAGGCGTTGCGACGCATACCGAGGGCATCAAGAAGGTCTGCATCGTCGGCGGCGGCGTCGGCTGCGCGATCGCTATGCCCGTGGCGCAGGAATTCCATCGCCTGGGCGCCCAGGTCACCTCGATCATCGGCTTCCGCTCCAAGGATCTTTTGATTCTCGAAGACGAGTTCCGTGCCTGCTCCGATAAGCTGGAGGTCATGACCGACGACGGTTCCTACGGCCGTCACGGCAACGTCACCGTTCCGCTGAAGGAAATGCTCGAGGCGGGCGAACAGTTCGACCTCATCATCACCATCGGACCCTTGATCATGATGAAATTCGTCGTGCTGACCGCGAAGCCGTTCGGCGTACCGGTCACGGTTTCGATGAACCCGATCATGATCGACGGCACCGGCATGTGCGGCGGCTGCCGCCTGACGCTGCATCAGGACGGCAAGAACGTCACCAAGTTCGCTTGCGTGGACGGCCCGGACTTCAACGGTTACGAGGTCGATTTCGACGAAGCCATGTCCCGCGGCCGGATGTATGCGGACTATGAGCGTCACGCTTACACCGAGGCTTGCAATCTGTTCAAGAAGGAGGCATAACAATGGCCATCAATCCGAAAAAGCATGAAATGCCGACGCAGGAGCCGCAGGTTCGTGCGCATAACTTCAACGAGGTTGCTCTCGGTTACCCGGTAGAGGTTGCGGTCGAGGAAGCCAAGCGCTGCCTGAACTGCAAAAACCGTCCCTGCGTGAAGGGCTGCCCGGTCAATATCTCGATCCCCGAATTCATCTCCAAGATCAAGGAGAACGATTTCGAGGGCGCGTATCAGATCATTTCCAAGTCCTCCTCTCTGCCCGCCGTCTGCGGCCGCGTCTGCCCGCAGGAGAAGCAGTGCGAGTCCAAGTGCGTGCGCGGCATCAAGGGCGAGAGCGTCGGCATCGGCCGGCTGGAGCGCTTCGTGGCCGACTACC
>JAFUDD010000119.1 GCA_017459315.1 Clostridia bacterium
CGCCCACGCTTGGGACAGCGAACAAAGCGCATCCAGGTATGTGCGGTACGGTTCAGTGTCCGCCTTCGCCTTTGGGATCCGGAGAACGGTGCAGGTCACGGTCATCTTACAGCTTCTCCATCAGCGCCACAAGCTCCATCGGCTTGTCGATGCGATACTGCGCCGTGGGAACATGACCGTAGCCATAGGTCGCCCACACGAACGGGACGCCCGCTTCTGCGGCGGCATCGGCGTCGCTTTGCGCGTCCCCGACAAAGACCGTGCCGGTAAAGCCGTTGCGTGCGATCACGGTTTGGATATTCTGCCCCTTGGTGCGCGGGCCGAGGCGCATATCCTGACAGATCACGTCCGCAAAATAATGTTGAAAGCCGTAGAAGGTCAGAAAGTTGTTGAGGTACGTCGGCTCGCAGTTGCTTGCGATAAACAGGCTGTACTTCTGCGACAGCGTTTGCAGCATCGTTTCCAGTCCATCATACAGCCGCCCGCCCTCCTTGAGGATCGTATCGCAGCCCAGTTTTTCGGCATGGCGGAAGATGCGCAGCTTCACGCTTTCATCCGCGTCCTTCAGCTCCGGGAACAGCCCCTCCACATACGGCAGCGCGGCAAGTCCCGTGACCGCATAGACCTCGTCCACGGTCGGCTGATGCACGCCCGGCATATCCTTGACCGCGTCGGCAAAAAAGTCGCGGTAACGCGCCGCATAGTCCCACAGGGTTCCGTCCAAATCAAATCCGATGCTGTCCATCGTTATGCCTCCCAGTCCGCTTTGGGGCGCTGCACCTCGATGCCGAGCGCCTTTTGCAATTTATAGAGCTTATCCGCCTCCAGCATGGCGGTCACATGGTTGCCGTCTGCTTCATAGCTTTCGGAAAGGATCGTGCCGATCTCGCGCACGGTGTTCATCGCGTCGAACTTATCATATGGAATCACAAGCTCCACGCGCGTCTGCGTGCGGTTCAGCGCCGTTTCGACTTTGTCCAACAGCGTCTCGATGCCGAGCCCCGTCTTGGCGCTGATCGTCACCGCGCCGTCCCTTTTGCGCGGTGCGGCATACTCTCTGTCCGCTTTATTGTACACTTCAATCAGCGGCGTATTGCCCGCGCCGAGCTCGGTCAATACCTGCTCCACAACGCGCATCTGGATATCGTAATGCGGACACGCGCTGTCCACGACGTGCAGGATCAGATCGGCGTCGCGCACCTCCTCCAAGGTCGAATGAAACGCCTGCACCAGCTCATGCGGCAGCTTGTTGATAAAACCGACCGTGTCGGACAGCAGACATTCGGTGCCGTTCGGCAGCGTCACGCGGCGCACGACAGGATCGAGCGTGGCAAACAGCTTGTCCTCGGCGAGCACGTCGCTGTCGGACAGCGCGTTTAAGAGCGTGCTTTTGCCCGCGTTCGTATAGCCGACGAGAGCGACAAGCGGCACGGCGTTTTTCTTCCGCGCGGTACGTCTAAGGCCCCGCTGCTTTTCGACCTCGCTCAGCTCCTGTTCGAGCTCAAAGACCCGGCGGCGGATCCGTCTGCGGTCGATTTCGAGCTTCTTTTCACCGGGGCCGCGCATCCCGACGCCCGATGCGCCCTGCCTTGACATAACCACGCCCGCGCCCAACAGACGCGGCAGGCGGTATTTCAGCTGTGCCAGCTCGACCTGCAGCTTGCCCTCACGCGTAGTGGCACGGGTGGCGAAGATATCCAAAATCAGCATCGTGCGGTCGATGACCGGCGCGCCGAGAATATCCTCCAGGTTTCGAATCTGGATCGCGGACAGTTCATCGTCGAAGATGAACAGATCCGCTTCGGTCGCGCTGCCGAGGAGCCGCAGCTCGTCCGCCTTGCCGGAGCCGACATAGGTCGCGTTATCGACGGGGCGCTTTCGCTGCTGCTCGACCGCCACGACCTTAACGCCCGCAGTTTCGGCCAGCTGTTTGAGTTCTTCGAGCGTGTCATAGCCGTCGTTGTTCTCAATGCCGACCAAAATCGTTCGCTCCGGCTCGCTCTGCGTAACCGCATAGGTCGGCGCCTTCAAACGTGCATCGGCCTCGGAGATCGCATCCAAAAGGCCGCGCTGCGGCAGCCGGTCGTGGCGCATCGGGCCGTAGATCAGGGGCTTTCGCTCCTCCTCCACCATCTCCCCGACATAGGACGCATACACGCTTGTGGGCTTGCCGTCCCGCACGCCGATGGCTACCATCGCGTCGAGCCGCATGGAGTTCAGCGTGCCGAGGTCCACATCGGACAGATAGCCGCTGCCGTTCGGGTGCGTATGGATACAGCGTACGCCGCAAAGCCGGTCGATGTTGCGAACAAGGCGCATGTTCGGCATCGAAACCGTCGTCGCGTCGCCGATCGACACATCTGCGATCATGCCCCCGCGGGAGATATAGACCGAAATTTCGCGCCCGATGCGGCCGGTAAAATCCGCAAGCGCCTCGGCCAGCTCGCGCGAAAGGAACACCCCGGTCGGCTGTTCGAGCGTATAGAGGATTTGCATTTCCTCCAGTATGGTATCGCGGATGCCCGCGACGTTGCCGTTGATTTTCTTTTCCATAGATTCCCTTTTATTTTGATAAGGCGTCGATCACATCGGTCGCAAGCAGCATCCGTTCGCCCAGCAGTCGATACGCTTCGGCGGCGCTTGTGCCGAGAAGATACGTCCCCGCCCTCGCCGCGTCGAACGGCATAAGACCTTGGCTCAACAGTCCCGTGATGATGCCGGTCAGCACATCGCCGCTGCCGCCCTTGGACAGCCCCGGCGTACCTTCGGTGCAAAGCACGGTATGCGTGCCGTCGGTCACAACCGTGGTCGCACCCTTTAGAAGCACGGTGCAGGAGAAGCCCTTTGCCGCCGTGATCGGATCGGCAAGGATTTCCGTGATCGAAACGTTTTTCAGCCGCGCCATCTCGCCCGGATGCGGCGTGATGACAACGTTTTTATGCAGCAGCGGCAAAAGCTCCTGGTGCCTTGAAAGGCAGTTCAGCCCGTCCGCATCGAGCACCGCGGGAATGCTGCCTTCCAGTACCGCCTTCAGCAGCGGCGCGATCTCGCCGCTGCCGACGCCGCAGCCGACGCCGACGGCGCTCTTTTTGGCAAGCGCAGCAATCGCCGTTTCGCAAGCTGCCTCGTTCCAGTCCTCCGTGCCGGTCGGAATCGTGATCACTTCCGGCAGCGCCGAAAACATCGGGCGCACAGTATCCGGCGTGCAGACCGAGAGGATGCCGCAGCCCGCGCGCAGCGCCGCCCTTGCGGACAGCAGAGCAGCCCCGGTATATTGCTTCGACCCGACGCACAGCAGCGCGTGGCCGTTCTTTCCCTTATGCGAATCGAAGGGACGCGGCGGCAAAAGCGGCTCGATATCCGCGCTCTCCTGCCAAAAGATATCCTCGGTGAAGCTGAACGGCTGCTCGTCCGCCAGCGGGCAGACCGTGATTGCGCCGGTATACGCGCGGCCCTGCCCCAGAAGCATGCCGGTTTTGACAAACTGCATCGTGACGGTTTCCGTGGCCTTCACCGCCGCGCCGAGCACCTTGCCGTGCGCCGCATCAAGTCCGGACGGGATATCGGCGGCAAGCACCGGACAGCCGGACGCATTGATGCGCTCGATCACGGCCGCGTATTTGCCCGTCACTTCACGATCCAGTCCGACACCGAAGATCGCATCGACAAGCAGCTCGTCCGGGTTCGGCGCCCATTCCGTCTCGACCGGTACGCCCGCTTCCTTGGCAAGCGCAAGATAGTATGCCGTATCCGCCGTCAGCTTTTCCAAATTGCCGACCATGACGATCCGGACGGGAACGTTTTCCTTTTGCAGCAGCCACGCAAGCGCCACACCGTCGCCGCCGTTGTTGCCGCTGCCGCAAAGACAGGTCACGGCACGGCCTTTGCGCAATCGCAAAGCGGCTTCACATAGGCCCATAGCGGCGCGGCGCATGAGCTCCTTGGACGGGATGCCGCCGTCGATGCGGCTTCTGTCCCATTCCTTCATATCCTGCGGCCAAACGACGCGTTTCATGCTTCGTCCTCCAGACTTGCCAATGCGGCGTCGAGCGCCTTAAAACACACATCATAGCCGTACCCGCGCGACTGGAGCCGCGACAGGACGCGCTGCTTTCGCTTTTCCGGTTCGAGCGACGCAAACTGGCGCGCAAACTTTTCGGCGACCGCGACGGCGTTTTCCAGTTCCGTTTCGTCGGGCAGTTCGCTGAGCGTCTCGGCAATGATTTCCTTATCTATGTGATGCTCCGCAAGCTGCCGATACAGGTGCGAGCGGGACAGGGGCTTTGTGGCAAGGCGCGTTTTGACAAACTGCTCCGCAAAGTGCCGGTCGTCCAAAAGGCCGAGTTCCTTTAGGCGCGCTATCGTTGCTTCCACATCGGCTTCGCCGTAATCCTTGCCGTCCAGATAGGTTTGCATTTCGTATACAGTGCGGTCGCGCGCGGTCAAGTAGGACATTGCGCAGTCCATCGGTGACAGACCTTTTCCCTTAGCCATAGCGTCCTCCCTGCTTGCTTTCATAGAATATCAGTATAGCACAGGATCGAAGAATTGAAAAGCATGTGTTTTGCCCCGGCGCAATTTTGCCGTTGCCGCATATTGCATATTCCGGTAAAATCTGTCGAAAAGATTCGTCTAAATTGTAACAACTTTATAAACGGTTTTCAAAGCGGGTAGTCAAAATCTTTTTTTGTGATACAATGCAAATGAGAAAAAAGGATGATTCTTCCGTGCATTCGGAGCAGAAAGAAGGAACGATATGAAGCATACGATTCGGAAAACGGCTGCGTTTCTGTGCCTTTGCGCCGCGCTTTTGACGGCGGCGTGCGCAGATCCCGCAGCGACCAAAACCAATGTGGATTTGCCCGGCGCAAGTGCGGCTCCGGCGGAAACCGCAATGCCGCAGCAAATGATCGAAGTGATCGCAACCGCCGACCCGGCCATTGCCGAGCAGCAGGCGAAGCTGAACGATATTTTGAAGCGCGCGACCTTCCTCGACGGCGTGACCGTGAACGGCGTTGCCCTCGGCGGCATGACGCTGCAGGACGCGACCGCGGCGCTGCGCGAAGCCGTGCAGAATACAAAGCAAGCCTTTGTTGTCTATGCAAACGACGAAGCGCACACGGCTTTTTCCGGCGCGGAGATCGCTATGGACGACAACTTAGAGGATGTGCTTGACGAAGCGTTCAACCTCGTCCGCGAGGACAACGGGTATGACGCGGTCATGGCCGAGGTGGAAAGCATTGCCAACAGCGGCAAGGCCTACGATGTGACGCTGCGCTTTGCGCCGGACGCGCTGCAAAGCGCGGTCGATGCGTATGCCGAGACGCACGACACCGCCCCGGTCAACGCTTCCGTCACCTACAACGCCGACGAAAACAAGATCGACTATACCGACGATGTACCGGGACAGCTCGTGGATCGTGAGGCGCTCACCGACGCGCTCCTGCATGCGCAAAACGGCGACGATGTGGAGGTTGTGCTTGTGGAGCAGCCTGCCGAAGTCACGCGGGACAACGTTGCCGAGAAGTTCGTGCTGCGCGGCTCGAAGACGACCGATTACAGCTCGAGCAACAAGAACCGCAAGCATAACGTCAAAAAAGGCTGTGAAATGATCACCGGCACGGTGCTGCATCCCGGTGATGTGTTCTCTGCGAACGAAACGCTCGGCGTGCGCAACAAGGCGAACGGCTGGAAGCTCGCCGGCGCGTACCAGACCGGTACGACCGTACAGGAATACGGCGGCGGCGTGTGCCAGCTTTCCTCCACGCTGTATAACGCGGCGGTACAGGCGGACATGGAGATCGTGTTCCGCCGGAACCACTCGATGCCGGTGCATTACATCGACATGGGTCTCGACGCCACGATCAACTCGGTCGGCAATATCATTGACTTCAAATTCAAAAACAGCAGCAAGTCTGATATCATCATCATCGGCTATGCGAACGGCAAGAAGCTGACGTTTGAAATCTACGGCATCCCGATCATCGAGGATTCCGACGGCGAATACGACGAAATCCGGATTCCCAAGCCCAAGAAGACCAAGACGCTGTCGCCGTCCGGTGAGATCGAATATCAGGTTGACGAATCGCTGAAGCCCGGTCAGAAGAAGAAGATTCAGGATCGGCAGAACGGCTCCGTCTGGCAGAGCTATAAGCAGTACTATCTAAACGGCGAGCTTGTCAAGGAAGAGAAGCTCGACACCTCCACCTATAAGGCCTTTGCCGGCGTGTATGCCATCGGCCCGGAGGCGGAGACCGTAGAACCGACGGAGACGCCGAAAGCATCGGAGGATACGCCCAAGCCCACCGAAAAGCCTGCAAACAATACACCCGAGCCCGCCGATAATCCTGCAGACAATACACCCGAGCCCACCGAAAAGCCGACTGAAACACCTACAGAAAGCAGCAGTTCTTCTACCGGCAGCGACAGCGGCTCCTCCGGCTCCGGCAGCGACAGCGGCTCCTCCGGTTCCAGCTCCGGCAGCGACAGCGGCTCCTCCGGTTCCAGCTCCGGCAGCGACAGC
>JAFUDD010000120.1 GCA_017459315.1 Clostridia bacterium
AGCAGAAAGGGCTGACGCATTTCGACTGCTGGGCTTCCACGTTTGGGGAGACCACGACGGCCATCGAGCTGGCTCCGGAGGGAACCGGCTACCGGGCAAAGACCCGCTTTGCGAAGTTCTTTAATCTGCCGGAGCTGATTTCCATGTTCAAGGACATTGCCGACGTACAGACGGCGGATATGTTAAAGCTCCCGGTGCCGGAGGTCGAGTACCACAACGAAGCGCTGAAGCCGAGCGAGTTTCAGCGGGAGATGGTTTCCTCCTTTGCGGACCGTGCCGAAAAGGTGCGAAAGGGGTTCGTTAAGCCGTATGAGGACAACATGCTGAAGATTACCAACGACGGACGCAAGCTTGCCCTCGATCAGCGGCTGAATAATCCGCTGCTTCCCGATGATCCGAGCAGCAAGGTCAACACCTGCGCGGAGAACATCTATCGGATATGGTGCGAGTCGAAAGCGCAGAAATCAGCGCAGCTTGTTTTCTGCGATTTATCCACCCCGCACAAGGACGGCAATTTCAATGTATACGATGACCTTCGCACAAAATTGATCGAGCGAGGCGTGCCGGAGAATGAGATCGCCTTTGTGCATGACGCCAATACCGAAACGCGAAAAGCGGACCTCTTTGCTAACGTCCGCTCCGGCAAGGTGCGGATCCTACTTGGCTCCACAGCAAAAATGGGTGCGGGCACGAACGTTCAGCAGCGCCTGATTGCTCTGCACCATCTGGATATTCCTTGGAGGCCGTCGGATATTGAGCAGCGCGAAGGCCGCATCCTTCGGCAGGGCAACGATAATCCGAAAGTGGAGATCTTCCGGTATGTGACCGAAAACACCTTCGACGCCTATATGTGGCAGACGATTGAAGCCAAGCAGAAGTTTATCGGTCAGATCATGACCAGTAAAAGCCCTGCCCGCTCCTGCGAGGATGTAGACGAAACCGCGCTGTCGTATGCCGAAGTCAAAGCATTGGCTACCGGTAATCCGCATATCAAGGAAAAGATGGATTTAGAGGTACAGGTATCCAAACTGAAGCTTTTGAAATCCAACTACCTTTCCATGCGGTATTCTTTAGAGAACAAGCTCTTAAAGGAAGTCCCGCAGAACATCCGGCTGACGGAAGAGAATATAGAAGGGTGCGAACTGGATAAGGCACTGTATGAACAGCACAAGGTAGACGGCTTTGCCGGCATGACGGTTTCCGGAACACACTACGGCGCAGAGGAAAAGAAGGAAGCCGGTACCGCGATCTTAGCCGCGTGTATGGCCAAGACCTCCGGCAAGGAAAGTCTGATCGGCAGCTATATGGGCTTTGATCTGTATGTCTCCTACGACAGCATTGGCGAAAAGTTCCGTATGCGGATGCAGGGTACGCTGTCTCATTATTTCGACCTCGGCAACGATGTATACGGCAATATCACCCGTATGGACAATATGCTGGCGTCTTTGCCGAATAAAAAAGCCCGATATGAGCGAGAGCTAAGCGAGTTTCGCGCACAGGAACAGAATCTGAAAGAAGAACTCGCTAAGCCCTTTTCGCAGGAAGAGGAGCTGCGGCAAAAGACCGACCGATTGACCGAGCTTGACGCGCTGCTGAATCTAGACAAGCACGAAAGCGACATGATCGGTGAAGAAGACGAAGACCGCGAGGAGGAATCTCCGGAGCGGGCGAATGACGAATACGAGAGATAAGGAGAACTATATGAAGAGATATACACAGGAACAGATCGACGCTGCAGACAGCATTGATCTCGTTGCCTACGCGCAGTCCCGCGGCTACGAGCTGGAGCGTGAAGGCAATCAGTACAGAATGAAAGAGCATGACAGCCTGTACCTCAAGGACAACCATTGGTACTGGTTCAGCCACCAGCTCGGCGGCAAGTCGATCTCTTTCCTGATGCAGTACGAAGGACTCACCTTTGTAGACGCCATGCAGACGCTGCTCGGCGAAAAGGGGATCGACGAGCGCCCGCTGCCGCGTGTGTCCGAAGCGATGCAGAAGGAACCCGCCGTACTGGAACTGCCCAAGCCGAGCGAGAATAACAAGGTCGCGTATGCGTATCTATGCCAGCGTGGCATTTCCCCGAAGATCATCTCCAAGTGCATGGAGGACGGGCTGATCTACCAGTCCAACACGTTCAAGCGCGAAGACGAGAACGGCGCGATGGTCGAAAAGAAGTGTCCGGCGCAGGTGGTGTTCGTGGGTAAGGACAATAACGGTGAAACGAAATACGCCTGCACTCGCACCTGCTTCGGTGACGGCAAGTTCGATGCGCCGGGAAGCAACAAGGCGTATGCGTTTTCAATCCCTATGGAAAAATGCGATACGGTCTGGGTATATGAGAGCGCAATCGACCTGCTCTCGCATATGACCTTGTGCAGCTACAACAAAAAGCAATACCCGGCGCACCGCGTGTCACTCGGCGGGTGCGCGCCGGTGGCGCTGCAGCGATACCTGATTGATCATCCGGAGGTAAAGAATGTGAACCTCGGCCTTGATAACGATCAGCAGGGGCGCAATGCGGCCGAGAACATAAAGGAGATGCTGAAGGATTCGTACAACGTGTATGACCACATCCCGAAGTACGGCAAGGACTACAATGAGGATCTTATGACCCGGCAGGAGATGTATCGGGAAAGCCACAAGGGAAAAGAGGACCCGGAGCCGGAACGGTGAAGAGCATTTTTTACTCCGAATAAGGAATAAGAAAACAGCCTCGGAAATCATACGGTTCGTAGTTCCGGGGCTGTTTCTTACGGTCGTAAATCTTCTTGCTTTTTGCGATCTTAGTGATGGGACTGACTTCCCAAACGGTGCGTTTCTGCGTGTCGAGCGCTTTCTTCCGGCGCTTACTCATTTTGTCCCGCGGGACGAATTGCTGCATATCCATCGCTCCTTTCGATTTCCCAGTATACCCTGCTCCATTCCAAATTGCAACAACCTATATGAATTTCACTCTTTTGAGCCCGCGCCAACGGACCCGGGCTAATGACACGAAACAAAGGACAGGTCGGCTCTGCCGCTGTCCTTGCAAGCATCGCCTTTGTATCCACAAACGCAGCTTGTTAGGGCGTTATGCCCTAATACCCATATGCCGCAAGCGGGATTTTTGCCTTCGGCGCATTGTACTTATTGCTGCGATTTTCACATGATTGGAGGTGGTCAATTGAGGAAAAGAACTGTCGATATTCATATCATGCTGAGCCAAGAGGAAGGAGCCCAATTCGATGA
>JAFUDD010000121.1 GCA_017459315.1 Clostridia bacterium
TTGCAGACAATGATTCTCAAGGATGCGGAACGGACTGCCCTCTTCGATGCAGTTCTGCGGGCATACGGTCTGGCAAGTGCCGCAGCCGATACAATCGTCGCCGATATGGTAGCCCTTTTGGATCGGTTTTGCGCTGCCGACCGTGAAATACTCCCGCGTGATCGGGCGCGTGGACAAGCAGAAATACTCGATCGTGTAATCTTTCAAGACAAACATCGTATCGATGTTCTTCGTTTCGCCGGGGTAGACGTTTTCGAGATACGGCTGCTCGGCATACAGCACGTCGCGCCAATGCCGCTGCTCGTCCTCAGGCACTTCTTCCACGCGTCCGGACAGCCGGATCGTCTCCTTGAATTTGGTATAGCCCAAAATCTGTACCCTGCCGTCACGCTTTAACTGTCGCGCAAAGGACTTTCCGCGTGCGGTCAGAAAGTACAGCGTTGTGCCCTCATAGTGGATCGCGCTGATGTTTCGCACCTGCGGCGCGCCGTTTTCGTCCACGGTAGCGAAATCCAATACCCCGACATACCCCAACTTTTTCAAACAGGTTTCAATGTCCATTACCCGATTTTCCTTTCTTCCTTTGGCGTCAACAGTCCGTTTTCTTCACTTGCCCAGCATTGCGGATCGTCGCCGTAAAAATCGCCGGTATAGCCCTTTGCCACGGCGGGACAGCCGCGGCAGAACTGTTTCAGTTTGCAGCGGCAACACTTGGAAAACATTTCATAATTCCGGTACGATTCCATGCTTGTAATCCATATGTCCGCCAACCGATCCTCGAAGACATTGCCGACCTTGCTGTCCGCTGCTCGGCGGCAGGCATAAATATCGCCGCTCGGCAGGATCGTGATGTGGCAGTTTCCGCAGTTGCAGCCGCCGTAGATCATGCCGTCGCAGGCATATGACGGGATCTTGAATGCGCCGGTTTCGAATTCGTACAGCGTCCACAGATGATCCTTTTTGTTGAAATAGGTTTTGCAGCCTTCGGCTTCGTACGCACGAAACTTCCTGTCGCAAACTGCGAGCAGGTTCCGGTATTCCTGCGGCGTCATGCTTGTATCCAACTCTCCGCCGGAAGGTACATACCGCGAAAAGGCAAAGATATCCGCGCCCGCCCGCACTGCCGCGTCGATGATACCGGGAACTTCCATGTAATTCTGTTTGGAAACAGTCGTCATGATCACGCTTTTGATGCCTGCGCGGTTGATACAGCCGATCTTCTCTAAAGTGCAGTCGAAGCTGCCGGGCTTTCGGAACCAGTCGTGCGTTTCTTTGAGTCCGTCCAGTGAAAGCTGATACTTCTGACAGCCGAAGAATTTCAGTTCCCGACAGACCTGATCGTTCAGATGGAACGGATTGCCCATGATCGTGAACGGCACATCATGCTTGTGGAACAGTTCCAAAAGCCGCCAGAAGTCCGGATGCAGGATCGGATCGCCGCCCGTCAGATAGAAGTACGGCAGGCGGTCATAGACCTCGCAGAAGTCGAGGCAGTTATAGAACGTCTCCTGCATCTCGGGCCACGTCATGCTGTCCAGCTTTCGGCACGGATCGCCGGAGAAGATATAGCAATGTTTGCACCGCTGATCGCATTCGTCCGTAATGTGCCATTGGAAAGAAAAATAGGATTTCATATCGTTACCTTGTCCTATCGGATTCTATGTCAACCGGTTGCCCGGATTCTTGCGGGAATCGGGCGAGCGAGCCCGCCCGAAAAAGGGAGATTACTTGTCGCCTGCGCCGCACGCGGTTCCGCATGCTGCGGGCTTTTCTTCCGGCTTGTCCGCCGCACCGCAAGCAGTACCGCACGCAGCGGGCTTCTCTTCCGGCTTGTCCGCTGCGCCGCAAGCCGTTCCGCATGCTGCGGGCTTCTCCTCCGGCTTGTCGGCAGCGCCGCAAGCTGCACCACACGCTGCAGTTGCCTTCTGGTTGTTCCATCCATAGAGATCGGACAGTGCCATGGTTTGTTCCTCCTTATGATCGTCAGAGCTTTGTCTCTGCATTTTCATTCTATCGAATCAGGCGGATGCGAAACAAGTACGCACCTTTTTATGGGGTACTTACCTTTTTGTAACCAATTGACAGGGCAGCGTCCATACAGTATGATTTGTATATAACATTCAAA
>JAFUDD010000011.1 GCA_017459315.1 Clostridia bacterium
ACCGTTTTGAACCTGGACCAGTGCAAGCTGGCCGTCGCGCAGGGCGCGAAGTTCATCGTCGCCCCCGGCTATGACGACGAGACCGTCGCCTGGTGCGTCGAGAACAACATCGCCGTCACCCCCGGCTGCGTCACCCCGACCGAGATCATGTGCGCCTTAAAGCACGATATCAAGGTCATCAAGTTCTTCCCGGCAAACGTCTACGGCGGACTGACTGCGTTAAAGTCGCTGGCGGGGCCGTTCGGCGGCGTCAAGTTCATCCCGACCGGCGGTGTCGGCCAGAGCAACCTTGCGGAGTTTGCGTCTTCGCCGGTCGTTCATGCGGTCGGCGGCAGCTGGGTCTGCCCCAAGGCAGATATCACCGCGCACAACTATGAAAAGATCACCGCGCTGTGCCGCGCCGCCCGCGAAGCGGTCGATGCGACCCGCAACTGAATCACGGAGGAAGCTATGCAGTTTTTAACATTCGGTGAAATCATGCTCCGGTTGAAGGCGCCGGGACAGGAACGGTTTTTCCAAAGCCCGATGCTGGAAGCCACGTTCGGCGGCGGTGAAGCGAACGTTGCCGTGTCGCTCGCCAATTACGGACAGGACGTGTCGTTCCTGACGCTGCTGCCCAAGAACGCGATTGCCGACGAGTGCGTCAAGGAGCTGCGCAAGTTCGGCGTCGATACCAAGCGCATTGTGCGCACCGACAAGGGTCGGCTCGGCATCTACTATCTCGAAGGCGGCGCGAATCAGCTGCCGTCCAAGGTCGTGTATGACCGCGAATACTCTGCCATCGCGCTCGCAAAGCCCGGCGATATCGACTGGGACAAGGCGTTCGAGGGGATCGGCTGGTTCCATATCACCGGCATCACGCCCGCGATTTCCGAGAGCGCTATGCTGCTGTCGCTCGAATCCGTCAAGGAAGCCAAGAAGCGCGGCATCACCGTGTCCTGCGATCTGAACTTCCGCAAGAACCTGTGGAAGTACGGCAAGAAGGCGGCCGAGGTGATGGGCGAGCTGGCAAAGTATGTGGACGTGGCGATTGCCAACGAAGAGGACGTACAGAAGTCCCTCGGCATCACGACTGACGTGGTCGTGGAATCCGGTTCACTCGACCGCGCCAAGTATAAGGCGCTCGGCGACAAGGTGCTTGCGGCGTATCCGGACATGAAGATGATCGCGATTACCCTGCGTGAAAGCAAGAGCGCCGACTCCAACGGCTGGGCGGCGTGCCTCAATGACCGCGAACGCTTCTATGAATCCAAGCGGTATATGATCAACGATATCGTGGATCGCGTCGGCGGCGGCGACAGCTTTGCGGGCGGCCTGATCTACGGCCTGACGCATTACGAGGATCGGCAGACCGCGCTCGAATTTGCGGTAGCGGCAAGCTGCTTGAAGCACAGCATCATAGGCGACTTCAACCGCGTTGGCACGGACGATGTGGAAAAACTTATGGGCGGCGACGGTACGGGCCGCGTACAAGGATAAATGCAGGAGGATGAAACCATGTTTGATATGAAGCAGTTTTCTTTGGAAGGCAAAGTGGCATGGGTGACCGGCGCAAGCTACGGCATCGGCTTTGCGATTGCGACCGCGCTGGCGTCCGCCGGTGCAAAGATCGTGTTCAACGATCTCACCCCCGCGCATCTCGAAAGCGGTCTGGCCGCGTATAAGGCGGCGGGCATCGACGCGCACGGCTATCTTTGCGACGTGACCGACGAAGCGGCGGTGCAGAAGCTCGTCAAGCAGATCGAGGAGGAGGTCGGCACGATCGACATTCTCGTGAACAACGCCGGTATCATCAAGCGTATCCCGATGATCGAGATGAGCGCGGAGGACTTCCGCAAGGTCGTCGATGTCGATCTGAACGCGCCGTTCATCTGCTCCAAGGCCGTTATCCCGAGCATGATCAAAAAGGGTCACGGCAAGATCATCAACATCTGCTCGATGATGAGCGAGCTCGGCCGCGAGACCGTTTCGGCCTACGCCGCGGCGAAGGGCGGCCTTAAGATGCTCACCCGCAACATCTGCTCCGAGTACGGCGAGTACAACATCCAGTGCAACGGCATCGGGCCGGGCTACATCGAAACCCCGCAGACCGCGCCGCTGCGCGAGCGTCAGCCCGACGGCAGCCGTCATCCGTTTGACCAGTTCATTATCGCCAAGACGCCGGCCGCCCGCTGGGGCAAGACCGAGGACCTCATGGGTCCCGCGCTGTTCCTCGCGTCTGACGCATCCAACTTCGTCAACGGCCAGGTACTGTACGTAGACGGCGGCATCCTCGCCTATATCGGCAAGCAGCCGTAAAACCGCATACACATGACAACAGCCGGGGCAAGACGCTCCGGCTGCTTTGCGGCGTAGGAAGGAAAGCATTTTCCTTCTGCTTTGCTCTTTTCATTGTCCGCATTTTCTGCTATACTGAGACAGAACCAAAGACAGCGAAAACGAACCGCTGTCAATAACGATAAGAGGGGAATCTATGAACGCTATCCTGCATTTGATCGACTATGCCGTAGAAAAGCACCTGATCGACGAATCCGAGCGCGTCTGGGCGACCAACGCGGTTTTGGAAACTTTGCGATGTGACGCTCTGCCCGACGTGGATGTAAAGGAGGACGCGCAGCTTTGGGAGACGCTTGACGCGCTGACGCTCGACGCTTACAATCGCGGCGTGATCGCGGAAAACTCCGTCGTCTACTGCGATCTGTTGGACACCGCGGTAATGGGACGGCTCACGCCGCGGCCGAAAGAGGTGCAGGACACCTTTACGGCACTGTATCAAAAATCGCCGCGCGAGGCGACCGATTGGTATTATCAATTCAGTTGTGACACCAACTATATCCGCCGTGACCGCATCGCCAAGGACGTGCGCTGGAAGGCCGAAACCGAATACGGCGAGCTGGATATCACGATCAACCTTTCCAAGCCGGAGAAGGATCCCAAAGCAATTGCCGCCGCGAAGTTCCTGCCCGCGTCGAGCTATCCGCGCTGTCAGCTTTGCCTCGAAAACGAGGGCTATGCGGGGCGGCTGAACCATCCTGCGCGGCAGAACCACCGCGTCGTGCCGATCACGATCAACGGCAGCCCGTGGTTTTTGCAGTACAGCCCGTATGTCTATTACAACGAGCATTGCATCTGCTTCAACCGCGAGCATACGCCGATGAAGATTGACCGCGCGTGCTTTGCCAAACTGCTTGATTTTGTCGGGCAATTCCCGCATTATTTTGTCGGTTCGAATGCCGATCTGCCGATTGTCGGCGGCTCGATCCTCGCGCACGATCATTTTCAGGGCGGGCATTATACGTTCGCCATGGCGAAAGCGCCGGTCGAAACCGAGCTTACGTTCCCCGGCTTCGAGGATGTCAAGGCCGGCATCGTCAAGTGGCCGATGAGCGTCATCCGCATCACCGCCGAAAACCCGGCGCGGCTGATCGACCTTGCGGATAAGATCCTTGCCGCATGGCGCGGCTATACGGACGAGGCCGCGACGATCCTTGCCGAGACCGACGGCGTTCCGCATAACACGATCACCCCGATTGCGCGGCGGCGCGGCGAAGCGTTCGAGCTCGATCTTGTGCTGCGCAACAACCTCACCACGCAGGAGCATCCGTTGGGCCTGTACCATCCGCACGCGGAACTGCACCACATCAAAAAGGAGAACATCGGCTTGATCGAGGTCATGGGTCTTGCGGTGCTGCCCGCGCGGTTAAAGACCGAGTTGTCCGAGGTGGCCGAAACGCTTGGCAAAGGCGAAACGGTCGAGGGCATTCATGCCGAATGGGCCAATGCGCTGAAAAGACAATACGATTTCACGCCCGAAAACGCGCTTGCCATTGTCAAGCTCGAAACCGGCAAGGTCTTTGCCAAGGTGCTGGAGCACGCGGGCGTCTATAAGCGCACACCGGAAGGCAAAGCCGCCTTTTTGCGCTTCACCGACAGCATTCGATAAGAGAGCGAATATTATCTGTACATACAAGACGAACGTCCGATTCATTCGGGCGTTCGACTTGTCTTTGTCGCATTTCAGATGCTCGGCAAAGGCGCGGATTGTAATGGGAACGGTTGAAAGCCGGATTAGTATCTGATATAATACATATTGAGGGATTGGACATGCTTTTTTGCGCTGTCGTCGAGGATGAACAGAATAATCGGAGCATCATGAATACGTATCTGCAGCGGTTCAGCGAGGAGACGCGGCATTGGGTACGTCCTTTTTTCTATGCAGATGCGGCGTCGTTTTTGGCGTGCGAAAGGGCATTTGATCTTGTGCTGCTGGATATTCGCATGCCGGGCATGAACGGCATGGATGCCGCGCACATTCTGCGCGAGCGCGATAAAAATGTGCAAATCGTTTTCATTACAAGTCTGGCCTCCTATGCCCTGCAGGGATATGAGGTCGGCGCGATGGATTATATCGTAAAGCCTGTCTCATACGCCGACTTTGCGTTAAAGCTAATGCGCGCCATCGGGCGACTGCCGGATCGGCGAACCTACATCCGGATCCGCGGACGCGGCACCATGCAGCGCCTCTGCACGGACGATATTCTGTATTTGGAATCCGATGAACACGAGATCATTTACCATACAACGGACGGCCTTGTTCGCCGCAGGGCGAGACTGTCGGATTGCGAAAAGGAAATGCCAAAGGAGTTCTGCCGCACGAACAGCTGCTATGTCGTCAATCTTCTGCACGCTGCGGCGTTGTACAACGATGAGCTGTTGATAGGCGGCGAGCGATTGCGGATCAGCGGGCCGAGGCTGGCGGCGGTACGCAGACAATATGAAACGGTTTGCGGCACGGACGGGGGTGAAACGGTATGAAGCAAGAGACGCTCATGCAGCTGATGATCCTGCTGCTCGATACGATCCCGTTTGTGCTTTATCTGCTGATACTGTGCCGCAAAGCCCCAAAGCGCAGCGGCTTTGGGTGGCGGCTTCCTCTGCTTGTATTGGGACAGGCGGCGCTGTGTGTGCCCTTGGCGCTTTTGCGTGCCGGCAACGATACACTCGGAATGCGTGTGATGATCGAAATCCTGTTCAGCGTCGTTCAATTGCTTGCGCTGCCGGTTCTCTATCGCGGAGCGCCAAAGCAATATCTGCTGTGGTTTTCGGGCGTATTGATGACCAAGAACTTTTCGGGAAACGCCTATCAATTTCTGCTGAACCTGTTCGGAAAGGACGATACGCAGACGATCAGCTTCTTCTCCGACGGCTTGATCGGGATGCGGGACTGGATCATCTATGCTGCCATACAGATTATTCTGCTGCTGTTCATTGCGTGGCTGTTCGAGCGAGGCGACAAGGAACGCAGTCTCCCGCTGAATCCTGCTTCGGTTGGGATGCTGACGGGCGTTACGCTGCTGCTGCGCTGCGTGGTGCAGCCGTTTATCCGCACGCTGCAGCCGAATGACAGCGCCTTGCTTGTCTGCGTTCGCGCTTTGATGCTGTTGGTATACCTGCTGCTGATTGCGATCCGAAGCGGCC
>JAFUDD010000122.1 GCA_017459315.1 Clostridia bacterium
CGTCGCCGACTTCATCCATTCGCTGAATGACGTTGTGCTGAAGGTTCTGATGATGATCATTCGCATCACCCCGATCGGCGTGTTCTGCCTGATGGTCAACGTCGTTGCGGTCAACGGTCCGAAAATCATCGGTTCTCTGGCACTTATTCTGGCCGTTGCTTACATCGCGTATATCGTGCATGTCGTCCTCGTGTACGGCAGCAGCGTCCGGTTCCTGTCCGGCATGAGCCCGATCAAGTTCCTCAAGGGCATGTGGCCTGCGATGATCACGGCGTTCACGACCACGTCCTCGAACGCCACCATCCCGATCAACCTCGAATGCTGCACCAACCTCGGCGCCAATCCGGAGGTTTCCTCCTTCGTCCTGCCGCTCGGCGCGACGATCAATATGGACGGTACCGCGATCTATCAGGCGGTTGCCGCCGTGTTTATTGCAAGCTGCTACGGCATTAACCTGACCATCGGTCAGATGGCGCAGATCGTTCTGACCGCCACGCTCGCCTCCATCGGTACCGCTGGCGTTTCCGGCGCGGGCATGATCATGCTCGGCATGGTGCTTGTGCAGATCGGCGTTCCGGTCGAGGGCATTGCGCTCGTTGCCGGCGTAGACAAGATCTTCGATATGGGCCGCACCACGCTGAACATCACCGGCGACGCCACCTGCGCGATCTGGGTTTCCAAGTATACGCAGAAGAAAGCCGCCGCAAAATAAACATTACCGGTACGCAAGCAGCGCCGCCCGAATCGGACGGCGCTGTTTACTATTTTAAGGTTTGTCTTACGCGATGGGCGCGCCGCAATACTCGCAGCAGCCGCTGGCATTGGGCGTAGTCGTTGCGCCGCAGAACGGGCAGACGACCGGCTTTTTCGGTTCGTTGGCGGCAGCGGCAGCGGCGGCGGCGTCGCGGGCCTTTTGCCGCACATCGAGCAGCGCGCGCTTGATCTGCTCGCCGACATCCTTACATTCCTGATACTCCACCGTCAGCGGCGCGGAGACGGCGCGGAAGCGGTTGACCGCCGTCGCCTCGGAATGGATCGTGCTCGGATTGATCCTGAAGCGGATCTGGTTGAAATACGGATTGTTCAGGTTGATCTCGCAGTATACATCCTGGCTGAACTCATAGCGCGGCGGGTTATAGCTGACCTGATTGCCCTGTGCATCCTTGGTCTTGAGCTCGCGCTTGGATTCATTGATATCCAGCTCGCACCCGGTCACGTCCGCAAAGTCGATCACGTCCGGGTTGGTGTCCTGCCAGTTGCGGGCGCTTGTGACGATGAACCGCTCAGCGTCCTCGTCGATCAAAACCTTGGTGCTCTTGCCGAGCGTCAGCGTCGGATGGAACGCGGCGACCTTTTCTTTGTTGGCTTCGCGGTAGGCCAGCTGATCCTTGATCTCCGCAAGCGTGCTTTGCCGACGATCCGAGAACCACGGCGACAGCTTTGCCGCACAGTCCTTGCACAGGTTGGCGTCCTCCAGCTTGCGATTGCCGAACAGACCGATCTTCTGTCCGCAAACGCCGCAGTATTTCTTATCAAACAGTCCCATACGCGCCTCCATATTCTCAAAATCTTTACATTCAGTATATCATCTGCGCTGTAGAATTGCAAGCGGTTTTCATAAAGCGGACGCACGCGGCTGCAAAACCGCGCAGACATGTGCAGCAAAAGCCGCAGATCCTTTGCATAATGCACATTTTTTGATAGTTTTCTTTACAAAGCAGGCTATTTATGGTATATTGCAAGCAACACAGTAAAGGTCGTTGTCCCCATGAAAACACCCTCAAAAAAGCGATCCCTTATCCTGCTGATCGGCTCCGCAGCATTGCTTGCGGCGCTGGTTCTTTTCGCTTGGCGTGTGTCCCGCAGTCTCGAACAAAACCAAAGCACATCGAAGTTTCCCGTACAGATTCAGGAATATATGGCGTCCAACACGCTCTACCCGAACGAAAACGGCGTCTGCGCCGACTGGGTCGAGCTGTTTAACGCGTCCGACGCCGACATTCCGATCGGCGGTTTTAAGCTGACCGATCAAAGCCGCAAGGATCGTTATACCGTGCCTGCCGGAACCGTGCTGCCCGCGCACGGCTTCTATGTGATCTACTGTCAGCGTTCGGCAGGCGAGCAGTATGCCGACTTTGGCCTTGCCCGCAGCGGCGGCGAGGAAATTCTGCTGCTGAATCGCAAGAATGTTCTGATCGACTCCGTTGTGACGATCTCCTTGGACGAAAACATGTCCGCCGAGCGCGGCGCGGACGGTCAGTTTTATGTCTCCCGGCAGCCCACACCCGGCATGCCCGCCATAGACGCTCCTGCTCCGGTCGAGGCCAACGCCGAAGAAATCCTGCGCGACGTGCCGGGGCACATCGTTCTTTCCGAAATCATTCCCGGCAATACGCTTTATACCGATGCAAACGGCGTCGTTTGCGACCTTGTAGAGCTGGCGAACACCGGCAATACAGCCGTAAGCCTCGGCGGCTATCTGCTGCAAAACGGCGTTGACGGCGAACAGTTCACCGTGCCGGACGGCGTTGTGCTTGCGCCCGATCAACGGTATCTGATCCCCTGTGCCCGCGCGCAGGGCAGCGAACAATATGCGGACTTTGCGCTTTCGCGCAGCGGCGGCGAGCTTTTGCTGCTGTACGCGCCCGACGGCGTATTGACCGATCATATGGCGACGCTGCCTTGCGGCAAAAATGAATCCATCGTGCGTGAAAACGGACGTGTTGTCGTACTGCCCTATGCGACGCTGGGCTACCCGAACACCGAAGCGGGCTATTATGACTGCCTTGCGGC
>JAFUDD010000123.1 GCA_017459315.1 Clostridia bacterium
AAATGGGAACGAGCGCGACGCCGACGGCGCAGCGAACCGTGACCGGCGCGGGCTGCGTGATCCTGTCCGAAAAGCCGACCGAGGGCGCGCGGTTTTCACACATTCGCATAACCGGTGCCACCATCGGGCGCGTAGTGGATCTTGGGATCGACGACAGCTCGAACATGGGTGCGGCGATGGCGCCGGCGGCTTGCGATTCGATCCTGCGGCATTTGGCGGATACCGGGCGAGTCCCCGCCGATTACGACCGGATCGTGACCGGCGATCTCGGCACGTTCGGCGCCGAAATGTTGCGCACGCTCTGCGCCGAAAAAGGCGTGGCGATTGACAGGCAGCACTTTGACTGCGGCGCGGAAATCTATGCGCCGGAGCAACAATATGTTTGCGGCGGCAGCGGGTGCGGCTGCTCCGCGGTCGTGCTGTGCGGCCATATTCTGCCGAAGCTCGAAAGCGGCGAATGGAAACGCGTCTTGTTTTTGGCGACCGGCGCGCTGATGAGCCCGACCGCGAGCAACCAGGGCGAAACGATCCCCGGCATTGCGCATGCCGTGGTATTGGAACACGATAAAGGAGGCAACGCGTGATGCAGTATCTTTGGGCCTTTTTGATCGGCGGCGCGATCTGCACGGTGGGACAGCTTTTACTATCGCTGACACGGCTGACACCGCCGCGCATCCTTGTTTTATTTGTGACGCTCGGCGTGCTGCTCGGCGGGCTCGGCATTTATCCTCCCTTGGTAGAGCTTGCCGGTGCTGGCGCGACGGTGCCGCTGACCGGCTTTGGCAATACGCTGGCAAAGGGCGCTATGGAGGCTGTGAAAGCGGACGGCTTGCTCGGCGCGTTCACGGGCGGGCTCAAAGCCGCTGCGGGCGGGATCGCCGCCGCCGTGCTGTTTGGGTATTCGGCGGCGTTGTTAGGCCGCGCAAGAACGAAATTTTAAGGCGCTTCGCTTCCGGATTTGCAATCCGGTTCGGTTCGTGCTACAATAGCAAAAACGAACCGTAAGGAGCCTTTCAATGAAAAACCGTACCCGATGGCTGACCGTGACTGCGCTCGGCATTGCGCTGTTTGTGATCTTTTCGCTTGCGCTGCGGATCCCCGTGTTTGCACGGTTCTATCTGTGCCTCGGCTATCTTGTCATGGGCGTGTACTGCTACTATTTCGGCATCTGGAGCGGTACGCTCGTCGGCTCCATCGGCGTGCTGATCTACTGCACGATTTTCAGCTCGTTCGGCGGGATGATCGGCTGGGCGCTCGGCAACGTTGTGATCGGCATCGCAATGGGCTTTACGGCAAAGAAAACGCGCAAGCTGAAAGTCGCTTGGCTGCGTTGGGTGCTGCTGTTGATCGCTGCCGTCGTCTCCACCGCCGTCGGGATGCTGTTGATCAAGTCGGCCTATGAAAGTCTGCTGTCGGGGCTGCCGTTTTTTGTGCGCGTTGCGGCAAACACGGCTGGCTTTTTGGCGGACGCGGCGGTACTGATGCTGAGCGTGCCGCTTGCGGAGAGCCTCAGAAAGGTGATTTTCAAACAATTTGGCGATCTGTGCGTGTGAGGAGCTATGTGCTGTCGGTATTACATTGACGCTTCCCCGTCCTTTTGGGAGGCCGTGGAAGCCATGGACCGTTCGCCGCTGATGAAGCGAATGGTCGAGGTGCTGGAAAAGCGCGCCGTGACCGAGGGCGAGGTGCGCCCGACAAACATCGTGCCGGTGCTGGCGCCGGATCACGACGGCAACCGCGCCGTCTATCCGATGCTGTGGGGCTTTACGGGCAAGTCCGGCCCGCTGATCAACGCACGCTCGGAAACGGCTGCCGAAAAGCCGACATTTCGGGAATCGTGGCAAAAGCGGCGCTGCGTCGTCCCGGCGTCATGGTATACGGAATGGACAAAGCGAGTCGAAGCACGCAAAGCGGGCGACCGATACAATGTACGTCCATTGGGCGGCGAACCGACCTACCTTGCGGGGCTGTACCGGTTCGAAAGCAAAGACGGCTTCCGTTATCCGGTGTTTACCGTTCTGACACGCGAGCCTGCGGAATCAATCCGGTTTTTGCACGATCGGATGCCGGTGATCCTGCCGCCCGACGCCATCGACACATGGATCCGACCCGGTTCCGACCCCGACAAAGTTTTGCAAAGCGCCGTGCTGGATTTGGCCTTTGATAAAGCCGAATAATTGACCGTATACGATAAGCGCCCCGCCGCATTTGCGGCAGGGCGCTTGTTTTGTTTTGAGAAAAAGGAACCCACCTTACATCTGGCCCTTATAGAGCTCGATGATCTCTTCAACGGAGGTGTCGCGCGGGTTGCCCGGACGGCAGGCGTCGGCATACGCGGACTCGGACAGGAACAGGATATCCTCCTCCTTGAGGATGCCGTGGAGATTCTCCGGAATACCGACATCCTTGGAGAGCTTCTTGACCGCGGCGATGGTGGCGTT
>JAFUDD010000124.1 GCA_017459315.1 Clostridia bacterium
CGGCATGGCGGACGCGGGCGCGGACACGTTCTGTGAAATCTACGACCCGCAGAATCCCGACGCTTCGCCCTACGGCGGCACGATCGTAAACAGCTATTGCCATGCGTGGAGCTGCACGCCGGTATGGTTTTTGCGCAGCGGAAGGATAGCGCCAAAGGCACAGTGATATTGCTTCGCAATGATATTCGCATTAAAGATGCGCGTGAAGAAAGCGTCTCCTTGCGGAGAAACAGATCATAAAAAATAAAAATCCTTGCTTTCTTTTTCTTGGTTCTTCCTTTTTCTTTCTCATGAAAGAAAAAGAAGAACAACAGAAATACCGAAAAAGAACAACATCCACATACTACTTTAAAAGGAGCAACCCATGAAAACAAAGCAAGCCTTTAACCCCTACCTCCCGAGCTGGGAATACGTGCCCGACGCCGAGCCGCATATCGTGGATGGCCGGGTGTACATCTACGGCTCGCACGACCTGTTCAACGGCATCAACTTCTGCCTCGGCGACTATGTGTGCTGGTCCGCGCCTGTCGATGACCTCGGCAACTGGACGTATCACGGCTGCATCTATAAGCGTGAGCAGGACCCCGCCGCGCCGAAGATCCGCGTCACCAACGGCCTTGCCGCGCCGGATATGGTCGTCGGCGACGACGGGCGCTATTACCTCTATTATTTCATGGGCGGCACCAAGATGATCTCCGTCGCGGTCAGCGATTCGCCCGCCGGCAAGTATGAATTCTACGGCTACGTCAAGTACCAGGACGGCACGCCCATCGGCAAGCGCGGCGAGCCGTTCCAGTTCGACCCCGGCTGCTTGAAGGACGACGACGGACGCCTGTACCTCTATACCGGCTTTGCGTTCGGCGGCAACCCGATCCTGCTCGACGGTTCGCAGCCGACCAAGCACGGCCCGATGGTCTTTGAGCTCGACACCAAGGACATGCTCACCGTCATTTCCGGCGACGAGCTGCACTACATCGGCGTGCTGACCGGCGACGAAGCCAAGGGTACCGCGTTCGAGCAGCAGCCGTTCGGCGAAGCGTCCTCGATGCGCAAGTTCAACGGCAAATATTACTTTATTTACAGCTCGCTGAACAGCCACAACCTCTGCTATGCCGTGTCCGACTACCCCGATCACGGCTTCGAGTACGGCGGCATCCTCGTCTCCTGCGGCGACATCGGATTGGACGGCGTGCCGGATACTGCGCATGCGCGCATGTGCACCGGCAACACGCACGGCAGCTTAATCGAGATCGAGGGCAAGTATTACATCTTCTATCACCGCCACTCGAACCGCAAGCAGTCCTCGCGCCAGGCCTGCGCCGAGCAGATCCGCTTTGAGGACGGCAAGTTCTATCAGGCCGAAATGACCTCCTGCGGCCTGAACGGGCAGCCGCTTGCGGGCAAGGGCAAGTACCCGACCTACATCGCCTGCAACGTCTACGGCAAGAACGGCACGCGGTTTTTGTCGATGCTCAAGCATCCGAAGGGCGCCGATCCGTTCCTCACGCAGCACGGCAAGGACCGTGAATCGGGCGAGGATCAGTATATCTCCAACTTCTGCACCGGCTGCACGGTCGGATTCAAATACTTCGACCTCAGGGAAACCAAGTCGATCACGCTGACCCTGCAGGGCTACGGCAACGGCTGCGCCGTCACGATCCGCACCAAGGAGCATGGCGAGCCGATCGTGAAGATCCCGGCCGAAACCGCGCTCGAGCCCAAGACCTTCACCGCCGCGCTGCCGGAGGGCCTCGGCGAAAAAGAGGCGCTGTACTTCTCCGTCGAGGGCAAGGGCGGCACGTTCGACTTTACTGCATTTGAATTGCAGTAATGAAGCGATATCGCGCCCGTACAGGCAACCATAGACATAAAAAATTCCCGGCCAGTCGGCCGGGAATTTTTTATGCCCGTCAAACGGATTTTATCTGTAGTACTTCTGAATGAAGTCGTATACGTCCTCACGCGTGCCCTTGAACGGGCCGGGGGTCTCCATCTTGAGGGAGACGAGCGCGGCAGCAAATTCGAGGGCTTCGGGGATATCGTGATCGAGGCGCTCGGTGAGGTAGCCCGCAAACGTCGTGTCGCCGCGGCCGGTACGGCCCGCAAGGCCGCGCGGCTTCAGCGGGGAACGGTAGATGGTCTTGCCGTCGCAGACGATGGCTTCGGTGTTGTGTGTGATCAGAACTTCCTTGGCACCCCATTCGCAGAGCATGAACGCGGCCTTTTCACGGTCGGTCGTGCCGGTCAGCACCTCGGCCTCGGCAGCGTCGGTCTTGAGGTAGTCGATCATCGGCAGATACTTCATCTTATCCGGCCAGTCGCGCAGCTCCAGGGAGCCGTCGTCGTTGCGGCAGCGGAGCAGCGCCTGCACATCGACGCCGACAGGGCCGCGCTTGGCGCATGCCTCGATGACTTCGCCGGGGATATCGCCGTAAACGAGGCCGCCGAGGTGATAGATCTTCGCTTCGGCGTCGGGCAGGTCGGCCACGGTATACGGCTCGATCATGGAGGTGTTCAAGCACTCGCGGCGCTCACGGTCCGCCGTGAAGTACGTGTTCTGCATCTCGGTGCAGGTCTTGGATTCGACGGCAAAGATTTTCTCCACCTTGCTGTCCTTGAACGTGTCGCGCGGGTCGAGACGCCGAGAGTCGCCCTTCGGCACGACCGCTACGCTGTGGCCGATGGCCGCCGCCGCATAGCCGGAGAACGTGACCGCGCCGCCCGAAATGTACTCCTCGCGCCCGTCATAGTCAATGTTGTGATCGAGCGAGATCTGGCCGATAATCATGGTATCAAACTTGTCGCAAAGCCTCCCATTCCTGAATTATGCTTTCATATGTCGGACACCGGAGCGTATACTGCC
Source organism: Clostridia bacterium (assembly GCA_017459315.1). Next base: position 2,864 of record JAFUDD010000124.1, read on the forward strand.
CCGATGTGATGACCTCCTTCAGCGCGAACGAATCGCGGATGCGGTTTTCGACGACCATCGCCGCACGGCCCTGGTCGCCGGTGCGGTGCGCGTCGCTGCCCGCCGTGGCGTACATCGAAGGATGCGCCTTCCAATAGGCAAACGCAAGCTCGTTGCGGCTGTCGTGCCGCGGGTTTGAATTGGCGATCTCCGTGCCGTGCACGCTGTCCCAAAACACCTCGTCGCAGTTCCGGTACGGGTGCGCGTGGATGATCAAAACCTCGTCCTTATATCGGTCGAAAAACGCCTTGTGGTCGCACGCCATCATGTAGGGATTGTTTTTCAGCCACGCTTCGTCGATACCGTACACGAGATAGTCGCTGTCGTTTTCCGGGAACCGCAGCTCCGCGCCGAGTAAGACGTCCATACCGAGCGCCTCGCCGGCGGCCTTGGCCGCGCGATAGCCGGTCAGCCAGTATTCCACACAGGCCTCCCAGTCGTCGGGATGAGGGTAGTCGCGGATATAGCCCATGTGCAGATGGTCGGTCACGCACAGTCCGGTATAGCCGAGCTCGTGATAGACGCGCACCTGCTCGGCGGCAGGGACGTGCCCGCAATGGCTCGTTTCCGCGGTGTGCATGTGCAGCTCATAAAGATAAGACATTTATACCTGTTCCTTTCCGTCTGCGGCGCGGCAGGAATGCCGCAGCACAAGCGATGTGGGGATAATGGCGTTGGTATGCGGCTGCTCCGGATGCGCGATGCGATCCAGCAGCATATCGACCGCGGCGGTCGCCATACGCTGCTTCGGCTGATCCACGGTCGTGAGATCCACGGACGGCAGCGCCGCGTAGGAGATATTGTCGAAGCCCATCACGGAGACATCCTCCGGTACCCGCAGACCGTGCTCATAGGCGGCCTGCATGACGCCGATGGCGAGCGCGTCGGACGCGCAAAGCAGCGCCGTGTGCGCATGCGGCCCGGCAAAGTACGTCTTGCCGAGCGCGTAGCCGACCGGCTGCGAGCTGCGCTCCTGCGTGTTGTAGATGACCTCCGGCGAAATACCGAGCTTTTTGCACGCGTCCAGATACCCCTCGAGGCGGAGCCGGTGCGTGACGCTGTGCTCGCGGCAGCCGAAATACAGGATGCGCCGATGGCCGATGGAGTAGAGGTATTCGGTCGCGGAAAACGTGCCCTGCCGGTTATCGACGGCAATGTAGTTTTCGGGCAGATCCTGCATGTTTTCGCTGATGAACACGGTCGGGACCTGCGCGGTCAGCGTTTTCAGCCCGTCGTAGGATTCGTTGCCGACCGGGATCATCAGGATCCCGTCCACCTGCCGCCCGACGAGCAGCGAAAAGACCTGCTTTTCCAGCTCCGGGTCGTAGGACGAGTTGCAGACCATCAGGTTATAGCCGCACTTGCGCGCGTAGATCTCGATGTGCGTCGTCAGCTCGCTCATGAACGGGTTGTCGATGCTCGCCACGATCAGGCCGATGATGTTCGTCTTTTTCATCACCATCGACCGCGCGACCGCGTTCGGCGTGTAGCCCATTTCCTCGCAGAGCTTCAGAATCCGCTTCCGCGTGTCCTCGCCGATTTCCGGACTGCCGGAAAGCGCACGGGATACCGTCGCGTAGGACACCCCCGCGATCTTTGCCACGTCCTTTAATGTTATACTGCCCATACGTGCCTTCCTCGCCTGCGGAAATATCGGAGCGGCTCGCGGACTTATGCCGACGAAAACGTTTCCGTACACCTTATTTTACAACCCGTCGCGCCGTTTGTCAACGTGAAAAAAGCATGTAAAGCGCAGAAATCGCCGCCCTGTCCCGAAATCGCGCCCGCCTCCGGTTTTTGTGAAAAAGTTCATGACTTACTTCGTTTTTACTTATTGACAAACCGCTGTTTCTGCTATACAATATTATCGAACGCAAACGTTTTCGTAAACGGATTTTACCCGGCAGACCCCCACGGCGAACGCAAACGCAGAGAGGAGAGGAATCGATGATCACCACGCTTTTATTCGATCTCGGCGGGACGCTGCACGACGTGCGCAGCACCGACGAATCGCGGCGGCGCTTTTCGGAGCATCTGATCCGGCGGCTCGGGCAGTACGGGATCGTGCTGGACACCGATCCGGATACGCTTTCCGCCCTGCTTCGCAGGAACGCGGAGGACTATAAGCAGCGCGGCGAGCGCGACCTCACCGAATTGCCCGAGGCCGAGGTCTGGAACGACTGGTACCTAAAGGATTTTCACATCGGGCGCGAACGGCTCGAACCGATCGCCGAGGAGCTGAGCTTCCTCTATGACTATGAGCGCGTCGAAAACATGCGAAAGGCGCGGCTGAAGGAAACGGTCGAAACGCTGCGAAACATGGGCATCCGGCTCGGCGTCGTGTCGAACATTATTTCGACCTCGCTGGTTCCGCATGTGCTGAACGAATACGGCATCGCAAAGGATTTCGAATGCATCGTGATGTCCAGCTCGACCGGCATCCGCAAGCCCGACCCGCGCATCTTCGAGATCACGATGGACAAAATGGGTGTCACGGCGGCCGAGACCGGCTATGTCGGGGACACGATCTCCCGCGACGTGCGCGGCGCGCGCAACGCGCACATGGGGCTTGTGATCCAGGTCAACAACCCGGCCATTGCGCACCGGGACGTGAACTTCCGCGGGCCGGACGCGCCGAAGCCCGATTATCTCATTCAGGAATTGTATGAAATACCGCCGATTATCGAGCGGGTCAACGCATAATCCCCCAATATCATCCAAAGGAGAGAACGTATATGACAGACACAATCTTTTTTGACGTGGGCAATACGCTGCGCATCGTGATTCCGGACAAGGCCTTTTCGGACGCGGCGGAAAAGGAACTGATGGAGCTGGTCGGCGCGACCGAATCGCACGACGAGTTCTTTGCCAAGCTCGAAGCCAACTGGCAGAAGTACCGCAAGGAGGTCAAAAAGACGCTGCTGGACGCCGGTGAAATGGAGCTGTGGAGCCAGCACCTGCTGCCCGATTACGATAAGGAGCGCGTCTGCGCCCATGCTGGTCGGCTGACGCGGCTGTGGCGCGACCATGACGGCCGCC
>JAFUDD010000125.1 GCA_017459315.1 Clostridia bacterium
AAGATCACGTCCTCCATCTTCGTGCCGCGCAGCGCTCTTGCGCTCTGCTCTCCGAGCACCCAGCGCACCGCATCGGAAATATTGCTCTTGCCGCTGCCGTTCGGGCCGATGACGGCGGTGATGCCGCTGCCGAACTGCAGCTCGGTCTTTTTGGCAAACGACTTGAAGCCGGATATATCGAGCCGCGTGAGTCTCATGCTTTTTTCTCCATGCGATTGAGTGCGTCGAGCGCCGCGGCCTGCCCCGCGCTCTGCTTGGAATTGCCCTCGCCGGTGCCCAAGACCTCGTCGTCCAGCACGACGGCCATCGTGAACACCTTTTTATGATCCGGGCCGGTCGCGTCCAAAAGCCGGTACTGCACCTGCTTGCCGTGCGTTTTGTGATGCACAAGCTCCTGCAGGCGCGTCTTGTAGTCCTTTTCGAGCGTCGGGTGCGCGTCAAAGTCCAGCAGCGGCAGCACCGTGCGGGTCACAAACGCCTTGGCCGGCTCCCACCCGCCGTCGAGGTAGATCGCGCAGATCGTCGCCTCGAACGCGTCGGACAGGATCGACGGCTTTTCGCGCCCGCCGCCGAGATCCTCCCCGTGGCCGAGCAGCAGGCAGGCGCCGAGCTCGACGCTCTTGGCGGCCTCGAACAGCGCGCTTTCGCAGACGATGCTCGCGCGGGTCTTGCTCATCTGTCCCTCCTGCATGTGCGGGAAGCGCGAAAACAGCGCCTCGGACACGCACAGCTCCAGCACGGCGTCCCCCAGGAACTCCATGCGCTCGTTGTCCTGCGGCTCGCGCCGCCCCTTTTCACTTTTATAGTAGGAGGAATGGGTCAACGCGCGTTCGAGATACGCGCGGTTGCGGAAGGCATAGCCGAGCCGCGCTTCCAAGGCGGCCAGGCGCTCCGATCGTTGCAGCAGATTCTTTTCCATATTCTTTCCGTATCTAAGTCGGGTGCCGTTTCCAAGCCGTTCGTGCTTTGCGAGCGGCTTCGGAACGACGCTTGAAAAAAGGCCCGCACGTTGATCGGTGCGGGCGCTTTCGGCCTACGGCCTTTCGTTATTTCTTTTCGAGGTAACGCACGATGTCGCCGACGGTCTGCACCTTGGGCAGCTCTTCATCGGGGATCTCCACGTCGAATTCCTGCTCCATGTCCATGACGAGCTCGACGATATCGAGAGAGTCCGCGCGCAGATCCTTAATCAGATGGCTGTCCATCGTGATTTCGGAGGGGTCCAGATCGAGCTGGTTTGCGATGATCTGAGAAACCTTTTCAAATACCATGTTCTTCTCCTTATTCTGTCCCTCTTCCCGGGGGTTTTACCTTTCGTATTGTAAACAATTCCAAGCGTTTTGTCAACCGGTACGCCCAAAATTTGCCCCGTCCGCGCTGCCTCCCTTGCCGTGTCCCGCGCGGCAACGATAAAAGACATCCCTTTGCAGGAATGTCTTTTTGCAAATGATTGGGGCGGCAGAGGCGTTTTTCGGAAGAAAAGCGTTTTGCAAACAACCCATTGCGGGCAGCAATCGCCGCACAGGTCAAAACTGCTATTCGGTTAGCTCGCCTTATGCCTTCGGCTGCGCAACCTCGTCGGCACGCTTGAGAAGATTGTCATAAAGCGGGTCCGCCGTGGCGCGAAGCACCTCCACCTCGGTCAGCGCCAGCACGGTCTGACGGCCGCGCTCATCCAGCAGCATATACCGTTCGAGAAGCTGACGCGATTCCCGATCCAGAAATATGCCCTGCTCGCCGAGGACGGGCTTGATGCCAAGCACCTTGCAGATGGTCATGATCGTCGAGAACGAGGTTCCGCCGATCCCTTTTTGCAATGCGGTCACGATCGAGGACTGCGGCACGCCGATGGCCAACGAAAACTGCCGCACACTGCGGTACTGTCGATTGATCTCCGTCTAGAGTAGTTGGGTTAATTCATCCAGGGGTCTTCCTCGAAAATCTAAGAATTGCTGGGATTTTTGTGGTCGTAGATTTTGG
>JAFUDD010000126.1 GCA_017459315.1 Clostridia bacterium
ATCTCGTTGGTGAACACGTTGATCACGCGGGCGTTCTTGATCACAAGGGTCGCGCTCCCGTCCCGCGCGGCGAGAATCAACTTCGATAAATCGGTTGCCTGCATACAAAATCCTCCTTATCGCTCTTTGTACTATTTTACCACATCTTTACGATTATGCAACGGAAAATATAAAAATATTTTAGGAAAACTAAATATAATTTTGCTCCCGCTGCGGCACGGTTCACAAAAATCTTTCCTTTATGTCCCATTCCGGCGTTGCAAGGCGGGGGAAAATACGCTATAATGGCAGCATATCATGGAAGAGGTGTATCATGTCCAGACGCGACCGCACCCGTAAGGTACAACCGAGATTTCTGCTTTTCTTAGCTTCCGTATTCATTCTGCTCATCAGCATTACGCTGCTGATCGTGGCGATCATATACGGCAGCTCGTTCTGCTCGCCGACAAATTGCGGAGGCTCGCCGGACGCGCTGACGCTCGGCAGCACCGTGATCCCGACCGAGGACGAGACGCAGCCGAACGTGACGAACGTGGAATCGAGCGCGGCCAACGTGATCGACCCGCCGCCCGCCCTGCAAAGCGATATCACTTATTCCGCCAACCCGATCGACGCGGCCAAGCCCGCCGTGCTCGGCTTTACCTACGATATCCGGCGCAACAACCGGGAGGATACCTATACCTCGAACCCCGTCGAAACGAACTTTTCCTTCGGCCGCGGCGCGGACTATACCGCCCTCAAGGGCGTCACGACGCTCGGCGGCAACAACTATCGCAACGGCTTTGCCTACGGCACGGCAACGGTGTCGATGCAGACGCTCAAGGAGGAATGGTCCAACGGCCTCGGCGCGCTGAACGGCTTTTCCGGTACGCTGTGGTCCGGCTCGCCGCTGATCGTGACGTGGGAGGGCGAGACGCTGCAGGCGCTCGGCGTGCTCGAATCCTTCAAGGGAGATTCGCTGACCGAGGTGATCCAATGCGCGGCGGACGGCAATATCTACTTCTATCAGCTCGAAACCGGGCAGCGCACGCGTGAACCGATCAATGTCGGCGTTCCGATGTTCGGCACGCCCACGCTCGATCCGCGCGGCATCCCGATGCTGTATATCGGACAGGGCACCTCCTACGAGGTCAATAAGTCCGCGTGCTACGGCGTCAACCTCGTCACCAACAGCGCACAGACCATCGTTTCCGGCAAGGATCACACCGCCCGGCGCGACGACTGGAGCGCGTTCGACGCAAGCCCGCTCGTGATCGAGGATACGCTGATCTGGCCGAGCGAAAACGGCCTGCTCTATCTGGTGCGGCTGAACACCGTGTACGATCCCGAGGCGAGAATCCTTTCGATCACCCCGGGCGACAAGATCAAATATCGCTATGCCGCCTCCGGCTACACGACCACGTCCGCGTCCGGCAAGCGTTGGTACGGGTATGAATCGAGCGCGGCGGCGTTCCGCAACTACCTCTACGTCTGCGACAACGGCGGGCGGCTGCAATGCATCGACGTGATTACGCTGAAGCTCCAGTTTGTCGTTGATACCGGCGGCGATACCGATGCGACCGTCGTGCTGGAGGAGGACGGCGGCGCGGGCACGGTATGGCTGTATACGTGCAGTCAGACCGATACGCAGGATGAATCGCTGCCCAACGGCTACGGCTATTGCTATACCAAGAAGATCAACGGCCTGACCGGGCAGGTGATCTGGGAAAACAAGCAGCTGGTCATCACCATCGGCGGCACGAAGGGCGGCAGCAAGGCCACGCCGCACATCGGCCGCGGCACCATCGGCGATCTGCTGCTGTGCTCGTATTACGGCCTTGCCGTGGACACCGTGGACGACGAGGGCAACGTTTCCTATGGCTACGGCGGCAAGGTGATCGCGTTCGACCGTTCGAGCGGCGAGGTGCGCTGGGAAATCAAGCAGACCGGCGCGGCGGACTTCGTTTCCTCGCCCTTGGTGGTCTATACGACACGCGGGGACGCGTACCTGATCCAATGCGACCGCAGCGGTGCGATGCGCCTGTTTAATGCGGTCAAGCCCGGCGAAAACGCGCTGTATGCGCTCGACCTCGGCGACGAGGTGGATGCGACGCCGGTCGCCTATAACAACTATGTCGTCGTCGGCTCGACCGGAACGAACCCCCGGCTGTTCTGCTTCCGCCTGCAATGAACGAACAGCGTATCACGCATCCGTTTCCCGCGTTTTGCCCACCCAACGCAAGAATTCTGATTTTGGGCAGCTTTCCCTCGGTCAAGTCCCGTGAGCAGCTGTTCTTTTATGGCCACCCGCAAAACCGCTTTTGGCGTGTGCTTGCCGCCTTGTTTGACGAGCCTGTGCCTGCGGATATCCCGCAAAAGAAGCTGCTGCTCGAAAAGCACGGTATCGCCTTGTGGGACGTGATCGGGCAATGCACGATCATCGGCTCGTCGGACAGCTCGATTCGGGATGTCGTGCCGAATGACTTGACGCCGCTTCTTCTGCGGGCGCCTATCGAGCGTATCTATGTCAACGGCAAGACCGCCGAGCGGTATTTCCTGCGGTATCAAAAGCCGGTTCTGCACCGCGACGCCGTGTGCCTGCCGTCCACCAGTCCCGCCAACGCCGCCCGCTCGCTCGAAAGTCTGCTCGAAGCGTGGCGGGTGATCGCCGAATAAGTTTGTTCCGTCTGCGCACCCTAACCACGGGGTGCGCTTTTCTTGTGCCTGAAATGCAGGGCTGATACAACCTGTTGCGTTTTTATTGACAACTAAAAGCGCGCGGCGCTATAATATAATTCGGAATCAACCGAGGTGAATGGATATGAAACGAACCGTCCGCACGATCTGCGTTCTGCTGTGCCTGCTGCTGCTCGGCGGTACGGCGAGCTTTGCCGAATCGACGGAGCCGGTGCGCCTCGGACGGCGCTGCACCTATGCGGCTGCCAAGCCGTCCAAGTACCTTCCCGACCGCCTCGGCGACCGCAATGTGGATACCAAGGTCATCCTTGCGTCCGGCGAATGGGCGTCCGTTTCGTGGGACGAAAACACCGGTGCGGACTTTGTGTATTGGGAGTGGAGCGACAAAGCGGGTATTCTGCCCGCGCCGTATTCCGTCGAACTGTTGAACGAAGCGGGGGAGACGGTCAAAGCCTTCGACGGCAACCCGTATTGGAACGACGGCATCGTTGTAGAGCCGGGCGTGTTCGGCGTGCGGCTGACGGCCGAGGAGCCGACCGAGCTTTGCACGCTCGTTCCGTATGCAGGCGGCGCGCCGTCCGATTACCACGCATGGGAGCCGACGCCGGAAAAGGTCGATTTTTTGGTGATTGCCACGCACCCGGACGACGACGCGCTGTTCATGGGCAATGTGATCGCCACCTACGGCAAACAGCTCGGCTATACCGGCACGATCCTATGGTGTACGACGCGCGAGCGCATCCGTCGAACCGAAGCCCTCAACGGCGCAGCGATCATGGGGCTTACGCAATATCCGCTGATGGCAGGGCTGCCCGATATCTCGCGCAAGAACCGCGAACGGTTCGAGAAGGATTTTCTGCTGGAGGACGTGGAAAACGTACTGATCCGGTATATCCGGCAGGTGCGGCCGGAGGTCGTGATCACGCACGATGTGGAGGGCGAATACGGCCATTGGCAGCACAAGCGCGTGTCCGAGGCCGTGCGCCTTGCCGTAGAGGACGCCGCCAACCCCGCCTGCGATCCCGCGTCCGCCGAAATGAGCGGGACGTGGCAGGTGAAAAAGCTCTATATCCATCTGTACCCCGAAAACCCGATCTTCATTACCGCGACCGAGCCGCTGTCCGCGTTCGGCGGGCTGACCGGCTGGGAGATCGCCAAGGCCGCGTACAACTGTCATCAGTCGCAGGAGCTCGGCAACCATCCGTGCAACAACGAGGGCTTCCACAGCCTCGAACGCTTCGGGCTTGCGTTCTCGACCGTCGGGCTCGATACCGGGCGCAACGATTTATTTGAAAACATTCCCCCGGAGGAGCTTGTCGGCTTTGAGCCGACCCCGGAGCCGACGCCGGCCCCGACGGACACCCCTGCGCCGACGGACACGCCCGCCCCGACCGCGCAGACAACCGATACGCCGCGTCCGACCGATACGCCGCAGCCCGCTTTGACCGCATCGCCTTTGCCTATGGACAAGGCCGCGTCCGAAGCCCCAACCGAGTCCGGATGGAACCCGCTATGGCTCGCGCTGCCGCTGCTTGGGCTCGCGCTTGGCGCGGCGGCTGCCGTGCTGCTGTATAAGCGTGCGAAAACAAAGAGGAGAAAACACCGCCGATGAGCATGACGCAAAGAATCATATTGATCGTCCTGTCGCTGCTGCTGCTTTGCGCGGCCGGCGCATTTGCGCTGTTCTGGTTTATGATGATCCCGGTGGACGGCACCTACCTTTGGACGACCGCCGACGGGTACGCCTCCTCCACGCTGACCGGCGCGGATGTCGATGCGCTGCTGAAGCTCCGGAACCCGACGTGGCTCGACCTGCGCGGCTCCAATCTGAACGAGGCCGAGATTGCAAGGCTTTCGGGCGCGTTCCCGGACTGCGACATTCGCTGGTCGATGGTCGTCAACGGGCAGACGCTGGAAAACGATACCACGGAGGTCACGCTTGATCATCCGTCGCCCGCCGACCTTGCGGCATTGCACCGTCTGCCGCTGCTGCGCACGGTCAACGTAAAGAACTGCACCGACTATGCTATGCTTCGCACCGCCGAAAGCGAGCATCCGAACTGGACGTGGAACTGGTCTGTCGCCTCGGCGGAGGTCGAGATCGACCACACCGTAAACGACTGGACGGTGGACGATCCGCTGTCTGCCGAAACGCTGTTTGCCGTGCTCCCGGAGCTGACAAACCTCAAAACCGTCACCCTGCGGGATAAGGCGCTTTCCAATGCGGATATCGCCGCTCTCGTCGCCGCGTTTCCGGCGTTGTCTTTCGATTATCGGGTGTCCGTGGGCGGCGTCACGCTTTCGCCCGACGTGACAAGCCTCACGCTCGGCGAAGCCTCCGGCATTACGGATGTGTCCGCGCTTGCCGATGCGCTGCCGTATCTGCCCGCCCTTGAAAGCGTCGACCTAGAGCCGCTGGCCTTGGGCAACGCGCAGCTGAAGGAGGCGTTGTCGCTTCTGGACGGTCTTACACTGCACTACACAGTCGAGCTGTTCGGGGAGCGCGTTTCGCCCGACCTTGCCGCCATCGACCTGCAGGGAAAGGAGATCCCCTCGGCGCGGGAGCTGACCGAGGCGCTGCCGCTGCTGCCGAAGCTCACAACGGTGCTGCTCGGTGAGCGAAGCGGGGCGCGGGCGGATATTGTCGCGTTCATGGAAGCGAACCCGACGCTGACCTACGACTACACCTTCACGGTCGAGTATCTTGGCCATACCTATACCGAAGCCACGGAAGAGCTCGATCTGTCGAACACCCCGATCACCGATGTCGATACGCTGAAATACACGCTGACGCAGCTGCCGAATCTGAAGCATGTGAACATGCTCGGCTGCGGGCTCGACGACCGCACGATGGGCGGCCTTGCCGATGCGTTCCCGCACATCAAGTTCTTGTGGGAGATCGACCTCGGCTTTTGGGGCAAGCTCCGCACCGACGCAACCGCGTTCACCACGCGCAGCTCCAAAAAGGGCGATGAAAAGAAGTATCGCTTAACGACCGAAGCGATCTGGCCGCTGCAATACTGCACGGAGCTGGTCGCACTCGACCTCGGGCATCAGCAGATCGAGGATATCTCGGTGCTCAAAACGCTGACCAAGCTGCAAATTCTGATTCTGGCCGACAACCGGATCAAGGACATTTCCGCACTCCGTTATATGCCCGACCTTGTGTATGTCGAGCTGTTTATCAATCATATCGAGGACGTTTCGCCGCTCGCCGATCACGACAAGCTGCTTGACCTCAACCTATGCACGAACCACATCTCCGACGTTACGCCGCTCATGACGCTGAAGAATCTCGAACGGCTGTGGTATTCGGGCAACCTGTTTAAGATTCAGGATCACGACGCCATGCGCGCCGCGCTGCCGAACTGTATCTGCAACCGCACGGTCTACGACGAAACCTCCGACGGCTGGCGCACGCATGAACGCTATTACTGGATGATCGCCTTTTTCAAGGACGCGCCGAGGTATAAATGATGACTAAACGATTCCTGCATACCGCGTTGGCTGCCCTTTTGCTGGCGGCGCTGCTGACGGCGTTTCCTGCCGGGGCGGAACTTTCCGCACGACCGCAGATTTTGCACGTCGAGGCGCACGGCGCGGTCATTACGGTGGAGACGGATCGACCGGTCACTGCCTATTGCGTCACGACAAACGAGACGATCCCGCCTGCTTAGCATCCGGACTGGCGTCCCTGTAGC
>JAFUDD010000127.1 GCA_017459315.1 Clostridia bacterium
ACGATTGAGTCCGTATCGGGATTGCGGTGACCGCATACATACGTCGTCATACGTCGTTCCTCCGAAAACATTTGGCGGAAACCCGCCTTATAAAAGTATACCATACTATGCAGGTTTTGCAAAGGCTTATTTGTGCGCCGAAAACAACGTATCAAGATAAAAAATCCCCGTCCGAGGGACGGGGGAAGAGAAAACGTGTTCTGTTATGCGGGCTGTTCTTTGCACTCCTTCCGGTACACCGACCAGAAGTACCACAGCTCTGCGGCGGCGGTGAGCACCCATGAAAAGATGTAGACCAGATACAGCGATGGGACGGTGTGGAAGTAGGCGAACACCGAATAGATCCACAGGATGCGGAACAGGCAGCTGCCGGAAATCACGATGACCGTCGGGACGACGCTCTTGCCGAGCCCGCGCGACGCCGCAATCGGCAGATCCATGAACGCCGAGATCGGATAGGACAGGCACATGATCACAAGCCTTTGCATGCCCGCGTCTACAACCGCGCCGTCCTTGGTAAACAGCGACAGGAACGGGCGGCCGAGCAGCAGGAACAGGCCGGACAGCACAAACGCGGTCAGGAACGCATACAGCAGCGTATACCAAAAGCTCTTAACGATCCGGTCGTGCTTCTTCGCACCGTGGTTCTGCCCGATAAAGCTCGCGCAGGCGGTGTAGAATGCCGCCATCGCATTATAGATGATCGCGTCGGTATTTGACGCAGCGGCGTTGCCTGCGACCATCACGGTATCGAACGAGTTGACGCCCGCCTGAATGAACAGGTTCGCCACGGCGAAGATCGCGCTTTGGATCCCGCTCGGCAGACCGAGCCGCAGGATCGCCAGTGCCTTGCCGCGATGGATGCGCGCGTTGCGCGGACTGAACCGCAGCACGGTCGTTTCGCCCATCAGCGCGCGCGTCACAAGCAGGGCGGAGGTGTATTCGCTGACGACGCTTGCAATCGCCACGCCCGCCACGTCGAGCTTCACGACGATCACAAAGAACAGGTTCAGGATCACGTTCAGCACGCCCGCAAACGCCAGATACTGGAGCGGACGGCGCGTGTCGCCCGCGGCGGACAGGATCGCGCTGCCGCAGTTGTAAACCGCCATCGCGGGCATTCCGCAAAAGTAGATCCGAAGGTACAGCATGGCGCCGTCCAGCAGCTCCGGCTTGGTTCCGATCAAAAGCAGCAGGGGACGGGAAAAGACCTGCCCGAGCAGCAGAATGAACAGCCCCATCAGCAGCGATACCGGGAACGCCGTATGCACGGTTTCAAACACATCCTTGCGCAGCCCTGCGCCGAGATAATGCGCGGTCACGACATTGATGCCCGCGCCGACGCCGATCACAAACCCAATGAACAGCGTGACGAGCGTCGCCGTCGAGCCCACCGCACCGAGCGCCAGCGGCCCGCCGAACCGTCCGACTACCGCGATGTCGGACATGTTGAACACGACCTGCAGCAGGTTGCTGAAAATCAGCGGCAGCCCAAAGCGAAGTATATCCCGCCCGAGCGGCCCTGTCGTCAGATCGGTACTGCGCTGCATCTTTTTCCCCTCCGTTTGCGAAACTTTCCCTATTGTATACCTGCATCGGCCAAAAGAAAAGCGTTCGTTCGGCAATTGTGTGTAAAATCCGTGCCCCGCTCGGATGCCCCCAAATGTGCGGCAAATGCCCCTTTATACCACTTTCCGTGCATAAATGTATCAATATTACGGTATAACGCATGCAATTATGTAAAAATCAAGTTATATTTATCCAACGTATATATTATACGATTGACAAAACGGATAAAAGAGAGTAAGATAAGGCAAACAAAAACGAAGGGAGCACCTAAGGATGCAGCGTTGCATGACGAACCAGAATCCGGCGCATACCGCAAGCGGTATGTGTTCTGCGTGCGCTTCCGTTTCGACAGGTATGCTCAACGGCTCGTTGGGCATTTTGTTTATTTTGGGCATTGTCGTCGGCCTGCTTACGCTGGTACGCCTTGTGCCGCGCGCCTTGTGACGAACCCGTTTTGAAAAGATCGGCGGTTCGCACAGGCGAGCCGCTTTTCTTATATCTCCCGAAAGATAGGGAACAACAGGAGGATAAAACCATGAAAAAGACATTTGCGGTTATGATGGCTGCTATGATGCTGCTGTGCTTTGCTGCGTGCAGCGCCCCCGCCG
>JAFUDD010000012.1 GCA_017459315.1 Clostridia bacterium
ACCCTGATTAAGAGTCAGGTGCTCTAGCCAGCTGAGCTAAGGAGGCATATTGGAGCGGGAAACGGGGCTCGAACCCGCCACCTCAGCCTTGGCAAGGCTGCGCTCTACCAAATGAGCTATTCCCGCGACGCAAGTGTTATTATAGCCACTTCCTACTCATTTGTCAACAGTTATTTTCGGATTTTTGGCAAAAAATTTCTTGCGTATTTCAATAGTGATTATTTTTTCGTGATCAGCGTACCGTTGTTGCGGTGGATCGTATTCGCCGGAATCACGCCGCGGACGCACGAAGTCGGATACACCTGACTGTTGCGGCCGATGACCGTACCCGGATTCAAAACGCTGTTGCAGCCGACCTCTACAAAGTCGCCCAGCATCGCGCCGACCTTTTTGCGGCCGGTGGGGATCTGTTCGTCCTTGCTCTTGATCACAACGAGGGTCTTATCGCTCTTGACGTTCGAGTTGATCGAACCGGCGCCCATGTGGGACTTATAGCCGAGCACGGAATCCCCGACGTAATTGAAGTGCGGCACCTGTACGTTGTCGAACAGAACAGCGTTCTTCAGCTCGCAAGAATTGCCGACGACGGCATTCTTGCCGACGAGTGCGTTGCCGCGGATGAATGCGCATTGCCGAATCTCCGCGCCGTGGTCGATGATGCACGGTCCGTTGATGTACGCGGAAGCGAACACGGTCGCGTCCTTGGCGATCCAGACATTTTCGGCAGGGTGATCGAACTCATCCGCCGGGAGGGTCTGGCCGAGCGCCACGATAAAGTCGCCGATCTCCGGGAGAACTTCCCACGGATAGGTCTTTCCGTCAAACAGCTTGGCGGCGATGGTGTGGTTCAAATCCAATAAATCGTTGATTTTATACATGTTATTTCACCCGAATCAGATATCCCGCTTTGTTCATGGCTTCGATGATCGCATCGACGTGCTGTTCGCAGATCGCGAACGTACCGGCCTCAGACATGACGCGCAACACAGGTTCCGTACCGCTCGCACGCAGCAGCACGCGGCCGTTGTCACCAAGCTCCTCGGTGGCCTTCTGTACGGCTGCCTGCACCTCCGGTGCGGCAAGCGTCTGTTCCTTATCGGTAACGACAACATTCTTCAACACCTGCGGATACATGTGCATCGGCTCCGCGAGAGCGGACAGCGGCAGCTTCTTGGTCAGCATGACCTCCATCATCTTGATCGCCGTCAGAACGCCGTCGCCGGTGTTTGCATGTTTCAGGAAGATGATATGGCCGCTCTGCTCGCCGCCGATCAGATGGCCGTTGGCACGCATGTTCTCGGCTACATACTTATCGCCGACCTTGGTCTTTTCATAGCGGATGCCAAGCTCGTCAAGCGCCTTATAAAGGCCGAAATTGGACATGACCGTAGTGACAACCGTGTTGTTTGTCAGCTCGCCCTTCTCCTTGAGATAGCGGGCATAGATGTACATGATATGGTCGCCGTTGACGACGCGGCCCTTTTCATCAACCGCGAGGCAGCGATCCGCGTCGCCGTCGAACGCAAAGCCGACATCGAGGTGCTGTTCCACAACGAGCTTCTGCAGCGATTCGATATGCGTGGAGCCGCAATCCTTGTTGACATTCAAGCCGTCCGGCGTGTTGTGGATCACGCAGGTCTCGGCGCCGAGAGCATCGAACACACTCTTTGCAATCTGCCACGTGCTGCCGTTGGAGCAGTCAAGGCCGACGCGCTTGCCCTTGTAGGATTGGGTAGCAAGCGAAATCAGATAGCCGACGTAGCGGTTGCGGCCTGCGGCATAGTCGATCACATGGCCGATATTTTCACGCGTCGCGTAGGGTGCTTCGGGGATCTTGCCGTCGAGATACTTTTCGACCTCGTCGATGACCTCCTCCTCCATCTTCTCGCCATCGCCGTTCAGCAGCTTGATGCCGTTGTCATAATACGGGTTATGGCTTGCGGAAATCATGATGCCGCAATCAAAATCTTCGGTGCGCGCCACGTAGGAAACGGACGGCGTTGTGGTGACGTGCAGCAGATATACATCCGCGCCGGAGGACGCAAGACCCGCCGATAAAGCATCCTCGAACATATAGCTTGAAAGGCGCGTGTCCTTGCCGATCAGGA
>JAFUDD010000128.1 GCA_017459315.1 Clostridia bacterium
AATTGAGGGACACGCTTGACAAAAAGCGCGGACTGCTTGCGGAATATTGTTTGATCGAGGCAATGAAGCAGATTGACCCATCCGTCGAGCTGCCGCTGCAGATGGAAACCGAACATTACGGCAAACCGTATCTATTGCACAGCGACGTGCAGATTTCGTTGACACATGCAGGAAAGTTCGCCGCCGCCGCGGTATGCTCGGCGTCGGTAGGACTGGACATCGAGCAGACAAGGCCGATTTCCGATGCGCTTGCCAAACGGGTTTGCACAGCGCATGAATATCAAGATGTGTGGCTGAAGAATCCGAAGGATGAAACATTCCGAAATCTTTTTTCGGCAAAGGAGAGCTTTGTAAAACGCACCGGGGAAGGCCTGACCGCGCTCTCAAAGGTAGATACGCTGATGGAGCCGACCATCCGACAGCGGTTTATGGAGCCGTATGTTCTGTCGATTACAACAGATTGCTGCAGCGAATGGGAGGTATACGTATGCGATTCAAACGGTTCGCTTATCTGCTTATAGCTTTTCTGATTCTCGGCTGCACGGCAACCGGCACACAAACGACATCTGTGTCACAGAACACGACGGAAGCGCCCTACACGCCTCTGCCGGAGATTGTCATCACATTTGTAGACGACGATATGAATCTTGCTTCGGCGATCCCGCTCCCGCAAACACCGGAGCCGACAGCAGAGCCTACTGTAATTCCGACGCCGAAGCCCACGTCTACGCCGGAGCCTACGCCGACGCCGCTTCCGTATGAACCCGCTGATGGCGTTTACACAATCGCATGGATCAGCGACCCGCAGCACTATTCGGCGAAATTTCCGGAGCTGTATGAATCCATGACATCGTTTCTTCGTGATAACCGTGAGCGGTTGCATCTTGCTTACATCATGCATACCGGGGATTTAGTCAACAAAACCAGCGATGAAGCCCAATGGGAGGTGGCAAAACGAGCCCAATCCTACATCGACGATATTCCAAACGGCGTTTTGGCCGGAAACCATGATTGCCAAAAGCCGGATTTATTCAAGCCGTACAGCCGGTATTTCGGAGAATCGCATTATAAGGACAAGCCATGGTACGGAGAATCCTACAAGGATAACCGTGGTCATTATGACCTTTTGACCATCGGCCATACTGATTATCTGTTTGTATATATGAGCTTCGGCCCGGATAACGGGTGTATCAAATGGTTGAATTCTGTGTTTGCCAAATACCCGGAGCGAATCGGCATCCTACTGTTGCATGACTATTTCACGAATGACTTTGAGCGATCCGAGGATGGGGAAAAGCTGTTTCAAAAAGTTGTAAAACCGAATTCAAACGTATACATGGTACTGTGCGGTCATCGGTACGGCGCTTATAGACAGATTGACCTGCTGGATGACGACAAAGACGGCACGGCAGACAGAACCGTTTATCAAATGATGTTCAATTATCAAGCCGCGGGAAAGGTAGGAGGCGATGGCTATTTGCGCTTGCTGCAGGTGGATGTGGACTCCGGAACGATGCACATGCTGACCTATTCGCCGAGTCTTGACGATTTCAATCGCTTCGATGAACCGGAAAATCGGGAAAAGCATTATGAGATTGACGAAACCTCCGAGGACTTCATCCTTCCTTTGCCGTGGATAAGTGAAAACCCGCCAGCATAAAACGAAACATCAGAAAATGAAAACAGCCGACAGGGAATATACCTTGTCGGCTGTTGCATTCATGAAAAGGCGGCTTGCCCGCTTTACGCTCAGAGAAACAGACTCCTGCAAATTGAGCGGAACCGCATGATCCGAAGATAACGGGTGATGCCGGAGGCTCTTTCAATTCTCTTGTATAAACGATCCAATTCCTTCCGTTCCATTCTCCCAACTCCTCTCTTTCATCCATCGTCTGCATTATACAGAACAATTATGAAAATTGCTTCGCAAATCTGTGAAAGAACGAACAACAAAGCCTTGTAAAATTATGAATAGCTCTTGAACAAAATATGAACAAGGTGTAAAGTATAATGGGATATTTTATGTCAAAATCAATATTTGAGAAGAAAACGCATAAAAACGTCGCCCCGAAGGACGACGTAAACGATTCAGCTCAACGAATTAAGAGAAAAGAGGGGCTGTTATGCTGTTATTTTTCTGCGAAACGGCCACGGACTGTCATAAAAAGCGTCAGGCAGCTTTCTCGATAGGATCGTTCCTACATAGCC
>JAFUDD010000129.1 GCA_017459315.1 Clostridia bacterium
CTTCCAAAAGCCGTTCGAGGAGGGCGCGGAGATCGTCACGGGCTCTACGCACAAAACGTTCTTCGGGCCGCAGCGCGGCGTCGTCGCCGTCAACTATCGGGAAACGGATCTCAAATACGGCCTGTGGCAGACGATCGAGACACGCGCGTTCCCCGGCAGCGTATCGAATCACCATCTCGGCACGCAGCTCGGCCTGTTGATGGCGGCATACGAAATGAACCATTTCAAGGATGCGTACCAAAAAGCGGTTATTACCAACGCCAAGAGCTTTGCAAAGTCGCTGAAAAAGTACGGCCTAAACGTGCTCGGCGATCCGGCGAATGACTATACCGAAACGCATCAAGTGCTTGTCTCGGTCGGCTACGGGGAAGGCGCAGAGGTTGCAAACCGCCTTGAAAACAACAATATTATCGTCAACTATCAGGCAACGCCCGACGAAGAGGGCTTCACCGCTTCCGGCGCGCTGCGCATGGGCGTGTCCGAAATGACGCGGTTCGGCTTCGGCCCCGCCGAGTTCGACAAGCTCGCCTGCCTGATGGCGGACTGCATCCTGCGGCACGAGGATATTTCCGAGGATGTCGCGCGGCTTCGCGGTGAATATACGACGATGCACTACTGCTTCGACGATGCGGCGTTTACCGAGGCGCTCGAAGCGTTTGCGGGCAAGATCGACTTTTAATCGAAACGATATAATTTCAATGGAGGTATTGCAATGAATATTCCGTCTCAGCTTCAGTACACCAAATCCCATGAATGGATCTGCATCGAAGACGGTGTGGCCACCGTCGGTATCACGGACTATGCGCAGGACGCGCTCGGTGACGTGGTCTTTGTGAATCTCCCGCAGGAGGGCGACGAGGTCACGGCAGGCGAAGCGTTCGGCGATGTCGAATCCGTCAAGGCTGTCAGCGATCTGATCAGCCCGATTTCCGGAACGGTCTGCGCGATCAACGAAACGTTATTGGATGCGCCCGAACAGCTCAACGCCGATCCTTACGGCGCATGGATCATCAAGGTGCAGGAGATCGGCGAAACCGAGGAGCGGCTCGACGCCGCCGCTTATGAAACGCATTGCGAGAATGAATGACCGTCCTTGTCGGAGGGAATGACATGAGTTATATTCCGTCTACACCGGAGCAGCGGCAGGCTATGCTTGCCGCTGTCGGCGTCGGTTCCTATCGTGAGCTGTACGCCGATGTGCCGGAAACCGTATTGCTGCAAAAGCCGCTCGATCTCCCGGAGGGCATGAGCGAGCTGGAGGTCAGCCGCGCCGTATCCGCTATGGCGGCAAAGAATCGTGTATTTGATACGGTGCTTCGAGGCGCGGGCGCTTACGATCACTATATCCCAGCGATCGTTAAATCCATCCCCGCCAAGGAAGAATTTCTGACCGCGTATACGCCGTATCAGGCCGAAATGAGCCAGGGCGTTTTGCAGTCGATCTTTGAATACCAGACCATGATCTGCGAACTCACCGGCATGGACGTGTCGAACGCTTCTGTTTACGACGGCGCCACCGCCGCCGCCGAAGCCGCCGCCATGTGCCGCGACCGCAAGCGCCGTGTAACGATGATTTCCGCTGCCGCACATCCCGACACGATCAACACGGTTAGCACC
>JAFUDD010000130.1 GCA_017459315.1 Clostridia bacterium
CCTCTCCGATGTTCAATAATCCGCCGTGCGTATTGCCGAGGTAATTGTTGGCATGGCTTTCATCCTCGTTGCCGTTGAGGTAGAGATCCCCAAGATCAATCAGTACGCCGCCGTAGGTGAAATCCCGATCCGGATAATCGCTCATGGCATAACAGAGATCGTGGTTATGCTGCGAACTGTACACAAAGCAGTATTTTCCGTCTACCTTGCGAATCGAGGATGCTTCAAAGAACGCATGCGGGAACGCGCCTTCCTTCCCCTTGATCGGGAAGATCACTTTCGGTTCCTGCTTGATGGTTACCATATCCGGTTCCAGTTCCATGACCACGCCGCCGTCGTTGCGGAGGTTATGCCATCTGGAGGCGACAAACGGGACTTTGGTTTCAAAGCCGGAATACAGCCATACTCTGCCGTCGTCGTCGGTCAGCACGCCGGGATCGAACGGGAACTGTTCACCGCTCTTTTTGCCCCATACTTTGCCGTTCTTGTGATGGACTTTGCCGTAGAACTCATATTTGCCTGCAGGGGTATCGCAGACGGCAACGCCGAACTCGCCCAAGAAGTCAAAGGCATAATAGAGGTAATACCGGCCGTCCGGCCCCTGCGTAACGTCCGGCGCGTACAGGGAACGGATGCCGAGCTTGTTGCCCGGATCCTGCGTTTTCCGATAGATCACGCCTTCATAGCGCCAGTCGGAAAGATCATCCACCGGTGCGCTCCAGCAGACATAATCATTGACGCAGAAGATCGGCGCGCCGAACGCGTCGTGGCTGCCGTAGACATACACGCGATCGCCGAACACATGGGGTTCGCCGTCGGGGACGTACTCCCAAGAGGGAAGATAGGGATTGAATACCTGCTGTTTCATAGTTGCCTCCTGTCGGAAAATCCTACCCTCATTATGTGAAAAAGAAAAGAACATGTCAAGAAAGATAGCGTAAGTTGATTGTTTTTCGTAATAACCTGATTCCGAAGATTAATTTGTGCGTATTTTTCACAAGGTTGTGCGATACTGTTTGCATACATCTTACAAATCGGTTATGGTTATCCTATAAGAATAGACGAAAAGGAGAATCAGAATGAAACGAATCCTTGCTTCTGCAACGGGCATGCTGCTTGCCGTCGTGTTCATGCTCTCAACGTTTGCCTGCGGGCAAACGGCGTCACAGCCTCAGTCCGTGACGGAACAAACGGAATCATCTGCACCTGCATCGGAATCGGAAGAATCGACGGTTGCCGTCGTTCCCGAAAACGGCAAGCCGGACAAGTCCGGCTATCCGAATCTGGACGCGATCGAAGCGTATCGCAAGACCGATTGGACGGCAAACTGGATCTGGACGCCGGGGTGCTCGGACGACAGCTATGTGGCATTCCGCAAAACATTTACGCTGGAAGAAGCGCCCGCTTCCGCCGTTGCGTATGTTTCTGCGGTCGATAAATATTCGCTGTGGATCAATGGGGAAGAGATCGTGATCGGCGGCAGCTTGAATCGCGGTCCGTCGCCGTTCGATTCCTATTACGATACCTTGGACATTCAAAACCTCCATGCCGGTGAAAATACGATTGCGGTGCTTGTCGCGTTCAACGGACGGTCCGGAGACGGCTCCATCGTTCCTATCCATCATAACGAGGAGGGCGACGAGTTCAATCAGGCCGGTTTGCTGTTTGAGCTGCGTGCAGGCGATACGGTGATTGCTTCCGATGCGACATGGAAGGCGACCCGGCATCAGGGCTATAAGAACCGTGTAACGGCGGGGACGGCATACGTTCGCTATACGCAGTCCTCGCAGCTTGCGGAGTGCAATGTGTTTTATATGGCGGCGGACGATATCGGCAATTTCCGCGCACCGGATTATGACGATTCCGCATGGGAGAATGCGGCCTTGATTGCGCGTGCGGGCGATCTGCCCTATGGTGATCTGTATGCGGCCGTTACCAAGCCGCCGAAGACCGGTGCATACATTGACTTTGCAAACGCATCCGATTATATCGACAAGACGCTTGCCGAGGATACGACGCTTGCGCTCTCGCTTTCGGGTAACCAACAGTTTATTTGGTATATCGAACTGGATGCCCCTGCCGGAAAGACGCTGACCTTCTATACCGATACGTATACGGATCGACAGGACGCGCCGAATTTCAAGGACACCTATATCACCAAGGACGGCGTACAGAGCTATGAAAACTATCCGTGGCGCACAGGTTCCACGCTGTACATCGAAGCGCAGGCGGGCGTAACGTTCAAGACCCTGCAGTATCGTCCGACCGGCTATAACGGAGAATGGGTCGGATCGTTTACGTCAGATGATCCGGCATTGGATCAGATTTGGCAGGAAAGTCTCAACACGATTGCTATCTGTATGCGCGACGCATTCATGGATTGTCCGGACCGCGAGCGCGGACCGTACATGGGCGACGCCTCCAACCAGATCGACGCCGCGCTGTACAGCTACGATCAGGGCGGCTTGGATCTGATCAAAAAGTCTATTCTGGCCTGCATTGCGTGGACGACGGACACCGATACGATCCCGAGCCGCGCGCCGTCCATCAAGCCCCAGGAAATCCCGAACCAGAGCCTCGCGTTCAGCTCTTCGGCCTATCACTACTGGCTCCATTCGGGCGATGCCGTAACCATGGCCGCCTATTATCGCGTTTTCGTTAAGTATCTGAAGCTGTTTGAGATGGACGCGAACGGTCTGCCCGTATATCGTGCCGGTTCGTGGCAATGGAACGACTGGGGCAACAAGATCGACAGCGAGCTTTTGCAGGCGGGCTTCTACTTCTATGCACTCACGACCGCCCGCCGCCTTGCGGACGATCTCGGCATCAAGGACGATACCGATTTCCTCGATGAGAGGATCGAAGGCATTCGACAGAACTGGCGCGCTGCGTACACGACGGAGGAGGGCTTCCGTTCTTCCAAGAGCAAGTTCGTGGACGACCGTGCCAACGCGCTGCTGGCGCTCTCCGGCCTTGCCGAGCCGCAGGATTACGAGCAGATCATCAACGTTCTGACGACGACCTATGAAGCCAGCCCGTTTACCGAGAAATATCTTTTAGAGGCGCTTTGCGTGATGGGACGCGAGGATCTGGCTGTGGAACGCATCAAGCTGCGCTATGCGCCGATGCTGACCGATAAGTGGGATACGCTGTGGGAGCTGTACAACGACGATACCGGCACGTACAACCACGGCTGGAACGCGGGTCCGCTGTATATCCTGTCCAAGTATGTAGCAGGCGTGCGCCCGACCGAAGCCGGCTGGAAATCGTATGAGATCGCTCCGAGCACGGCGCTTGCCGATTATTCTTGCACCGTTTGGACGCCGAACGGCAACATAACCGTCGAAAAGACGGGAAATGCGCTGACGATCACGGCGATCGACGGCAACGGCACGGTGGTTCTGCCGAACGGACAGACCGAAGCAATTACCGCTGCCGGTACCTACACATACGACATCGCAGAATAACTGGGCAAAATATTAGGAAGGGAGTTCTTATCCGTCAAAATGAAAAAATGGATCGTACTTGTGCTGAGTCTGCTGTTTTTGCTCGGCTGCACTGCGCCTGAAGCGGCTGCGCCCAAAACCGAAACGCAGACTGTCGAGGTAGCTTCTGTGGAAACGAAAACATCGGACGCACCGGCAACGGTGGAAAACCTGCAAATCGTCCGCAAGCCTGACAAAATGGATTACGTGTCGGGCGAGCTTTTTGACCCGACCGGCCTGGTGATCAATGCGATCCTGTCCGATGGTACCATTCGTGAGAATGTGCCGTTTGAAGTGGAGAACGGGGATAAACCGATCTCCAACAAAGCGGCAAGCGTCAATATTCTATGCGAGGGAAAAAGACTGATGCTCTCGATTAAGGTCGTTGTAGCAGGAAACGCAGAGCTGTATTCCGTTGCGAATACGGAAACAGTCGCGGACAGTCCTGTGAAAGGGAACGTCTATTACTGGCTCGGCTCGTCGGTCACGTTCGGCGCGAGCTCCGAGGAGGAGAGCATGGTGGACTTCTTTGCCAAGAAGTACGATTGCACCTGCATCAAGGAAGCCGTATCCGGCACGACGCTGAACGCATCGAACACGTCAAGCTATGTTGCACGGTTTGATCGGTATCTCGCGTCAGAACAAAGGGCGGCACATCTCGACGGCTTTATCTGCCAGCTTTCCACCAACGATACGCGCAATGCCGACGCATTCGGTGTGATTATGCCGGACTTTATCACGGGCGCAGACGCCTTCGATGTCAACACAACCTTCGGCGCAATCGAGTATATCATCGCCAAGGCACGCGAAACATGGGACTGCCCGATTTACTTCTACACGAATCCGCCTTATAACAATAAGCCGTATGATAAGATGGTAGAAGGCTTAATGCGGATTGCCGAGAAATGGGATATCACGGTGATCGACATGTATCATGACGAAGCGTTCAATGCAATCTCCGACGCGGATCGAAAGTTGTACATGGCCGACACGATCCACCCGACAAAAGCGGGCTATCGCGAGTGGTGGCTGCCCAAGTTCGCCGAAGCGATCCTGCCCGCAGCATGATCGCCTTTCCGGCATTTGCTTATAAAAATAAGCAAAACCGGAAGATTATGCTGTGAAAACGACAACCTGTGCTGAAAGGGTTGTTTTTCCCTTTCTCACGCGATACAATGCTACCATCAAAAATGCATTGTTCAGTTCTTCTTTGACCTCCTTTTATCTGCAAGAAACCGGCTCCCGTCAGTGCCGGTTTCTTGTGTTCTATGCACGGTTGCTGCATCAGGCAGCAATACTTTTTGGAAATATCACAAGTAGGAAGACCCTATTGTTCTGCGCGCGGATTTCAAGCGTGCCGCCATACTGCTCGGCGATATACCGGAGCTGTTC
>JAFUDD010000131.1 GCA_017459315.1 Clostridia bacterium
CAACCACGCGAATAAAAGAACCACCAATACCGTGGCTGCCAAGAAGATGATCGCCCATTTATTGCGATCCAAGAACGCAAGAAAATTCTGCATATACTCCCCCATTATTGTACGCGCGGCAATGCTGTTTTGCTGTCGGCATCTTCCACCGTAATTTCGACTTTGGCAACTGCAACCCCGCTGTATGCCAAGGCATACGCTTCCATATCGTTTTGCAGCTCCTTTAGCCAAGCTGTATCGCTGCCGTCTGCCCGCGCTGTGATAAACAGCTGTACACTTACGGACTGATCACTTCCGTTCACAACGGTTCGGCAAGACGCCACTTCACGATGCTGCTTTGCCCGCTTTGTGAGAAGCGTCTGCAGCGCATCCTCTGTCATGCAGATCTTGCCGAGAGATGTTTCGGCAATGTACAAATGTCGGGTCTTTTTTTCTTTCCTGAACAGCCAGACATACAAAACGCGTATCGCAAGCCCGATCAGAAGCAAGCCGGCCAAGCAAACGATGACCGCGTACCCACCGTTATGCAGCCGTGCCGCCTCCGCCTGCAGATATTCAACACTCCACGGAAAGCCAATGGACGCGCCGACCAAAAAAGTACCGAACAGCAGTATTAAAACAGCAAGCTCGATCGTAATCAGCTTATCATACCATTTCATCCTAATCCTCCCGCACGGCTTGTCCATGCGAGAAAAGGGCGCTAAGCCCTTTTCATAAGGTGATTATTTAACGCGGTTCGGCTGTTCAACCGGCTTGGGCGGTTCCTCCGCTTTCTTCTCCTCGATGAACACAACGGACGTAACGGAGATGTTGACCTCGACGACCTTCAAGCCTGTCATCGTCTCAATCGCGTTCTTCACGGCCTGCTGCACATTCTGGCAAACATCCTGAATCCGGTAGCCGTATTTCACGCTGAGCGTCATATCCACGGCGCACTCGACGGTTCCGACTTCGACCTTGATGCCCTTGGTGTAGTTCTTTTTGCCGAGCTTTTCGCCGAGTCCTTCAAAGGCAGACCCGCTGAGGCCATATACGCCCTCTACCTCTGCCGCCGCAAGCGAAGCGATCGTGGCAACGACATCCTCTGCGAAAACGACCTTGCCGCCCATTTCATTCACGTCATTGACCGGCTTATATTCCATACTGTGATCCTCCTTGGGTATTTGCTTTTCTATAGATATAGTAAGTATACCATCCTTTTGCCGAAAACGCAACCCAATTCCTGCAAACGCATTCAAATTCCCGTTACAGCGCCGTGCTCACCTTTACGTTTTTGGCAGATTCGCCGGTTTCCCGCAAAACGATATCGAGGATTTGCGCTACCTGTTCATCCGTCAGCGATTGTGCTCCGACGATCACGTTCACACTTCCCGCATGCATGGAGACGATTACATCATCGAAGCCTTTTCCTCGAACAAGATTTTCTACGGTCAGCTCCATTTCCATGCAGTTGATCAGGTCCAGCTTTTGCTGCTGCGCATCGCTGAGCGTTGCTTCATCCGCGCCCTGCGCAACGATGGCGTCAAGGTAGGCCAGCTCCTGTGTCCGTACATTGTCTCGTTCTTCTCGGTACGAATCAAAGAAGCCGATGTCGGTTCCGTGGATCGTTGAAACGGTCTGGGCTTCCGTCTTCTTCACCGATGCCGTTTGTGCTTTGGACTCTGTCACGTCGCGATTCAACAGCACATTTGTCACGACAGCGGCCGCCAGCAGCAGACAGATACCTGCCACCGTCAGGACACGCTTGTTGAGATACTTTTTGTACGCTTCCATAGAGAACTTTTTCATTGTATTCCTCCTTGCTTTATGCATATAGGGGTTCTCCCGTCATTTCAAATACTTCAATTTTATCTTCTGATATGCCCGTTACAGCACGCACGGCTCGCTGCAGCTGCAATCGTACCGAGATATCCGCAGCGCCCTGCGCTACAATCACAACGCCGCGGATCGTCGGTTCCTTTTCGACCAGAATTATCGGGGCTTGCGTGCCGCTGCCCTGAATTGTTGCCGGCTCTGTGACGGTGTGTACGCTTCGCTGTGTATTATTTTCCCCGTTCGTGATCGAATCCCGTATGCTCTCGTCGCTGTTCACCGACATCGCCGGTACGATTTCTGTTCCGGTTTCGTATGTAATTAACACCTGCACGTTTCCGGCGCCTCGGATTGAGGACAATATGTTGGACAGCTTCTGTTCCAGCTTATCATGCTGTTCCATTGTATTTTCGTATTCGATTTTATCGGTGGCTTTCTCTTTCTTTTCGCGCCACGCTTCGGAGCCGACGGCATACAAAGCCAGTGCCAGTAAGAACAACACCCCATATACC
>JAFUDD010000132.1 GCA_017459315.1 Clostridia bacterium
AAACCCATACCGCATCTCCCTTTCTCCGGTTTGCCGGAGGTCTTTGTTACAGTATAGCAAACGCGCGCGCAGAAGAAAAGACGTTATTTTGCGAAACGGTGCGCCGCTTTTCGTTGCTTTTTTCCGGGCGGATGGTATAATACAAGCAAAAGGAAAGCGCCGGATTTGCGGCGGGGAGGAGCCTATGGAGCTGACAAACACCACGATCACGGAATTTACCGAGCGGATCGCTTCCTCCGCGCCCACACCGGGCGGCGGGGGCGCCAGCGCATTGGTCGGCGCCATCGGCGCGGCGCTCGGCGATATGGTGGGCGAATTTACGGTCGGCAAGAAGAAATACGCCGACGTAGAGGAGGAGATCAAGGCGCTGATGCAAAGGGCGCAGGCGATCCGCTTGCGGCTGCTCGCGTGCGTGGACAACGACGCCGCGGCGTTTGCGCCGCTGTCCCGCGCCTATGCGATCCCGAAGGACGATCCGAGCCGCGCGGCGGTCATGGAGGAGTGCTTGAAGGACGCCGCGGCGGTGCCGCTGGAGATCTTTGACCTGTGCTGTGAGACGATCGCGCTGCAAAAGGAATTCGCCCAAAAGGGCAGTAAGATCATCCTGTCCGACGCGGCGACCGGGGCGGCGCTGTGCTGCGGGGCGCTCTACGGCGCGGCGGTGAACGTGCGCGTGAATACGGCTTTGATGCAGGATCGCGCGTATGCCGAGCGGATCAACGCGCATCTGGAGGAAAATTTGGAGCGATACCGCGCGATGGCGGCGGAGGTATTCACAACGGTGTACGGGAGGTACTGCTGATGGCAGCGATCTTAAAGGGCGCGCCCGTGGCGGCGGCGCTGCATGAAAAGACGGCGGCGGAGGCGGCGGCGCTGCGGGAAACGGGCATTGTGCCGACGCTGGCAATCCTTCGTGTCGGGGCGCGCAGCGACGATCTCAGCTATGAGCGCGGCGCGACAAAACGCTGCAGGGAGGTCGGCATCGACGTGCAAAGCGTGGCTCTGCCTGCGGACGTGGACAGCGAGACGTTCTTTGCCGCGCTGGACGGGCTGAACCGCGATCCCGCCGTGCACGGGATCCTGCTGCTTCGCCCGCTGCCGAAGCATCTGGACGAGGAAAAGGCGCGGCGGCTGCTGCGTCCCGAAAAGGATGTGGACGGCTGCACCGACGGGTCGCTGGCGGGCGTGTTTACCGATACGGCGCTCGGCTTTCCGCCGTGCACCGCGCAGGCCGCGATGGAGATGCTTCGATATTATCAAGTGCCTTTACGCGGCAGACGCGCGGTCGTAATCGGGCGCAGCCTTGTCGTGGGCCGACCGGTCGCCCTGCTGCTGCTGCACGCCGACGCGACTGTGACGGTCTGCCATTCGCGCACGCCGGATGTTGCGGCGGTCGCGCGGGAGGCGGATATTCTGATCGCGGCGTCCGGCCGGATGGAGAGCATCGGCGCGGCGTATCTGCGGGAGGGGCAGACCGTGATCGACGTGGGCATCGGCTGGAACGAAGCGAAGCAAAAGCTCTGCGGCGACGTGGACTTTGCGGCGGCGGAGCCGATTGTGGACGCGATCACCCCGGTGCCGGGCGGCGTCGGCAGCGTGACGACCGCCGTGCTGTGCCGCCATGTCGTCGAGGCCGCGCAGCGCGCCGCACGCGGATAAGGACGGATTTTTACGAAGGAAATACAAACATTTTCCCGCACATCTTGCAAAATCACAGGCAACCCGCTATAATTGTTAGTAGACTTTAACCCATAGCGGGTTTTTCTTTCGGGATAACGGTTAGGGATGGCTAACAGGAGGCGGCGACATGTTTTGGAATCGAGTGGCGGGCAACGGACGAGCGCGCACAAAGACGATCTGAGGAGGTACAGAATGGGACTTTTGAAACGATTCTTTTCACAGACGCGAAAGCCGGAGGGAGCCTTGGGCAAGCTGATGCTCGGCACAATGAATTCCGGGCATGCGCAGCTGGCGGATTGGGGCTTTACGCATCTGCCCGAGCTTGCCGTGGAGCAGGCGGTCGATCTCGGCTGCGGCGGCGGACGGAACGCGGGAGAGCTGCTGAAGATGTATCCGGACGCGCATGTGACGGCGGTGGACTATTCCGAGCTGTCCGTGCAGAAGGCCTCGGCATACAATCGCGCGATGATCGACGCCGGACGCTGCACGGTGCTGCAGGGCGACGTATCGAATCTGCCGCTGCCGAAGACCGCGTTCGACCTTGCCACGGCGTTTGAAACCGTCTACTTCTGGCCGGGACTGGAAACGTGCTTCCGCGAGGTGGCAAGCGTGCTCAAGCCAGGCGGCACGTTTCTGATCTGCAACGAGTCGGACGGCACCGACCCCACGAGCCTGAAGTTTGAAACCATCATCGACGGCATGAAGAACTACACGGCGGAGGACATCGAGGCGGCGCTGAAGGCGGCGGGCTTTTCTGCGGTCAAGAGCTCGCATCATCCGTCGAAGCCTTGGATCGCGGTCGTGGCGAAAAAGTGAGAGGCGCAAAGATGAACACCATCGGGATCGACCGGAATTTAGACCGCGCAAGGATCCGAAAGCTGCTGGCGATCGGGCTGTTTGCGTCGATCCTCACCGGGATCGGGGATTTTCTTTTGGGGTATGCCGAGAGCACGGCGGCCGGCAGCTTTGCGGCAAGCGTAATGGCAAGCGCGCCGAACCTTTCGGACGGACAGATGATCGCAGGCAGCCTGCTCGGCTTTTTCGGCATCTTTTTGGAGGGACTTGCCTGTTTTGGCATCTATCGCCTGATGGCGGATGCCGCGCCGCATTATGCGCACCTGTACCGGGCGGGCATTTTCGGGTACATTTGGCTTGCGCCGGTCGGCTGCCATCTCAATATGGGGATCCTCAATCTTGCATACAAATATCTGCTTCAAGCGGACGCCGCGCTCGCAAATAAGGCGGCGGAGCGGCTCTTTTACGGGTTCAGCCTGCCGGTCTATCTGCTGCTCGTCGTTTTCTGGCTGCCGATGATGGTCGTGCAGTTCCTTGCCTTTTCCAAGGGCATGACCCCGTATCCGAGGTCTGCACGGTGGTTCTGCGTGCTGCTCGGCGCGATCCCGGCGCTGCTGCTGTCGCTGCTGCTCGGCCCGAACACCGCGCTCGGCGCGGGCATCGGCACGATGTTTTTGAGCTTCGGCAACGCGTTTATGTTCGGCGGGCTGCTGCTTGCCATGCCGGGGCAAGAGCAATTTGAAGCCTTTGAACGAACACATGGCAAAGCGAAGGAGGAATAAGGACGTATGCTGCTGACGATTTTTCTGTCTGTCGTATTCTGCGCGGCGATGGCGATGATGCTGTTTGCCTGCGTGGCGTTCATTCAGGACAACAAATTCTTTTCCTCCGCGCCGAAGGAAGCGAGGGAAGTGCTGATCCAAAGGGACAAGGAGCTGTTCTACGGGGCGAGAGCCATCGGCTGGACGCTGTTTGTCATGAGCGTGCTGATGCTCCTCGGCGTGGTCGTGATCGCCGTTTGGGACGGCCTGCGAAGCGGCTTCTCATTTTGGCAGTTCTTCTTGCGGTTTATTCTGATCCTGACGATCTATAAGGCCTGCGATATGGCGCTGATCGACAATTTTCTGCTGTTGAAATTCCGCTTCTTCCAGTATTATTACCCGGAGGCGGCAAGCGCGATGGAGGGCAGAAAATACGGGTTCAATATCAAAAGTCAGCTGTTGAAGCTGCTTGTGATCTTCCCGGCGGTATCGGCGCTGGCGGCATGGGTCTGCAGCCTGTTCTGCTGAAATAGAGTCGGAGGGCGGCTTATGCTTGCGGTAAAACTCATCATAGAGGGCCTCGGACTGGGTTTTCTGCTGTATCTTGTCTGCGCGCTCGGCATTCGGAACGGCGCCGTCAGCATGGTGCATCTGTATGATGCAAAGGTGCAGGAGCGGGTCGTTGCGCTTGGGCTGACGACGGCGGAGACGATCCGCAAGCGGGGCGTATGGTTCAGAAGCCTTTGCCTGCCGGGATATTTGATCTATGTGCTCGTTTGCGTGTACGCAATCAACGGCGCGAGGGGCTTTTTTGCGGGGTTCTGGCAGGGCTTTGTGATCCTGTTCCTCATGAATCTGATCGACCGTCTTTTGATCGACGAATACTGGGTCGGCCATACCGAGGACTGGATCATTCCGGGCACGGAGGACTTGCGGCCCTACATTACGGCAAAGGACAAGAAACAAAAATGGCTCATGGGAACGGTCGGCATGGCCGTGCTTGCCGCCGCCCTTTCCGGCGTCATGGCGCTGATTGTACGATAAAAAGGAGACAACAAAATGAAAGTCGGTTTGATCGGAACGCTATTCCCGCTTTTGCTGAACAAGACGGTTTACGGCTATACCGAAAAGGCGCTTCCCGATCTGGACATCCGGGCGTTTCGGAAAAAGCACAAACAGGAATACAAGGCGATGGTGAAGGGAGAGCAGGCATGAAATACGCGGGAATGCCGTGGGGCATGTGGGCGCTGTTTTGCCGCTCGTTCCGAAAGAATCTGACCGACGTTTACGGGTATGCTCCCCAAACGGCAAAGGCGATCACCGCCAAAGCCAAGCCGAAATACAAAGAGATCATCGGTCGTCTGCCGGAGTTTGAAAAGGCGGATCGTTTCAAAATGAACATCGTGAACTGCGCGATGCTTTCGGCGTTTCTGCTGCAGCTTCCCCAAAAGCCGACGGTCGAGCAAACGACGGAGTACTATCGGGCGTCCATGATGACCGCGCCGATGCGGTGGTTCTGCCGCATGAGCGGCAAGAAAAAGTTTACGCCCGCCGACCTTGCGGGCATGGAAAAGACGGCGGCTCTGAAGGCCGCGGACCGGAACCCGTATTCGTGGAACATGGAGTACCTTCCCTATCCGGACGGCAGCGGCTACGAAGCGCGGTTCACAAAATGCGGTATCTGCACGCTGATGCAAGAATGGGGACTGTTTGAGCAGGTGCCCGCCATGTGCCGGCTGGACTATACGATGAGCGAGGCGGGCGGTGCGACGGATTTCGTGCGGCAATACACGCTGGCCTCCGGCGGGCCGTACTGCGACTGCGGCTATAAACGAAAGGGATGAAAAGATGAAGTATCACATTGAGAAAAACACGGTGCAGGAAACGCTCGTCATTCCGCTGTTCGGACGGCTCGTTTGCTCCGAGCATTTTCCGGCGCTGTTTTCCGATCCAGAAGCAAAGCGGATCTGCGACAGTCTGGACTATGACTTTGCGGATAAGCGGAAAAAGATGGAGTCCGCGGCGGGGCTGTTCGGGGCGCTTGAGGTCGCGCAGCGGCAATACGACCTGCGATGTGAGGTCGAAGCATACCTAAAGGAGCACCCGAAGGCGGCGGTCGTCAACCTCGGCTGCGGCTTGGACGATACGTTTTCGAAGGTCGATAACGGACAATGCAAGGGCTATAACCTCGATTTTCCGGACGTGATCCGGGTGCGAAACGATCTGCTCCCGGCGGGCGAACGGGAGACGAACCTCGGGTGCGATCTGAACGATTTTGCATGGATGGACGAAATCGACGCGTCGAACGGCGCGGTGTTTTTTGCGGCGGGCGTGTTTTATTATTTCAAGACGGCAGACGTGCAAAGGCTGTTTGCCGCGATGGCGGCGCACTTCCCCGGCGGCGTGCTGGCGTTCGATTCCTGCAACGAGCGCGGCGCAAAGCTGATGCGCAAGACATGGCTCAAGGAAGCCGGGATCACCGACGTGAGCGCGTACTTCTCACTGGAGGACGAAGCGGAATTGAGCGCATGGAGCGACCGGTTTGCGTCCGTGACCGCGAAAAGCTATATGCGCGGCTATCGGGATATTTACCAAAGCGTCGGCCTGTTCCACAAGCTGATGATCCGGTTTTGCGACAGCCTTGTGAAGATGAAGATCATTAAAATCGTTTTCGGAGGATAAGCGGATGACCCGAAAAGAGCAGATCAAAAGCGCCTATAAGCTGTGCGGCAGCAACGCGAGCTTTTACGACGGCATGATGACCTATTCCACGCTGCC